>NZ_JBHWUR010000038.1:0-61375 GCF_042737755.1 Streptomyces sp. NPDC059994 | reverse complement strand
ACGTCATGGCGGGCGCGGGTTTGACCGTTCGGAGCAAACAAAAAAGGCAAGGAGGTATAACCACTCCTTGCCACTCTCAACTTATAGCGCACTGGGGGGCTTGCCGCAAGGCCCCAGGGGTGGGGCAGAATCGCGAATCCAGGTCAGCACCTGAAGCAAAAAAGGGGGACTCACGAAGTGCGTGTGTTGTTGTCGGTTCACAGGTCGTGCGGTGACGTCGAGCTGGTTGGAGGTCTCACGCTGCCGTCGGCGGGCGCTCGGCACCGGGCTGCGGGTGTGTGCGCCGTCGGTCGTCGCGGCAGCCGCCTCGGATCGGAGCTGATGGCGTGAACACCGTGACCACCAGCGCGTTCGACCTCCCCGAGCGCCTCTCCCTCAAGGCCGACCCGGCGCTGATCGACGGCGACGAGCAGCACTTCGCGGCGATGGCGGAGCGCCTCGCGCAGTCGATCGCCGAACTGTCCGACCGCCTTGAAGCCGCGCGCAGGGCGCCCGGCGGCATCGGCCGGGAGGCGATGGACCGGGACATGGAGATCCACCGGTTGACCGGCCGCCTGCGCACCCTGCGCCGCTTCGGCCTGGACCTGTGCCTCGGGCGCGTCGTTCCCAAGGACGGCGCCGAGCCCGTGTACATCGGACGCCTGGGTCTCACCGACAGCACGGGCCGTCGGCTGCTCGTCGACTGGCGTTCCCCCGCGGCCGAGCCGTTCTTCGCGGCGACCCACGCCAACCCGATGGGTCTGACGAGCCGCCGCAGGTACCGCTGGACGCGCGGCCGTATCAACGACTACTGGGACGAGGTGTTCACCCCCGAGGGGCTGGAGGGGCGCGCCGCACTCGACGACCAGTCCGCGTTCATCGCCAGCCTGGGCGGCAACCGGTCGGCCCGGATGCGCGACGTGCTCTCCACCATCCAGTCCGACCAGGACGCCATCATCCGCGCGGGATCGCGCGGAGCTCTCGTCGTCGACGGTGGCCCGGGTACGGGCAAGACGGTCGTCGCCCTGCACCGCGCCGCCCACCTGCTCTACTCCGACCCGCGTCTCGGCCACCGCCGAGGCGGCGTGCTGTTCGTCGGCCCGCACCGGCCCTACCTGGACTACGTCGCCGACGTCCTGCCCAGCCTCGGCGAGGAGGGCGTGCAGACCTGCCTGGTGCGGGACCTGGTCGCCGAGGGAGCCGCAGCGGCGACCGAGACCGACCCGGACGTGGCTCGTCTGAAGTCGTCCGCGGACATGGCGAAGGCGATCGAGCCGGCCGTCGGCATGTACGAGGAGGCGCCCACCAAGGGAATGACGGTCTCGACCCACTGGTCCGACGTCTGGCTGAGCGCCGCCGACTGGGCCGCTGCGTTCGCGGCCGTGGAGCCCGGCACTCCGCACAACGAGGCGCGCGACCAGATCCTTGAGGAGCTGCTCACGATCCTGATGGACAAGCACACCGACGAGTACGAGGACGAGGACGAGGTCTCGCCCCAGCTGCTCCGGAGGTCGCTGCTGCAGAACCGGGAGCTGATCGGGACCCTGAACCGCGCGTGGCCGATGCTGGAGGCGACCGACCTCGTCGGCGACCTGTGGTCGGTGCCCGCCTACCTGCGCAAGTGCGCCCCCTGGCTCAGCGCCGACGACGTACGCAAGCTCCAGCGCGAGGAGGCCCGGGCCTGGACGGTGTCCGACCTGCCGCTCCTGGACACCGCACGGCAACGGCTCGGCGACGCGGAGGCGTCCACGCGCAAGCACCGCCGCGAGGCCGCAGCCGCCGCGGAACGCGCCCGTCGGGCCGACGTCATGGACAGCCTGCTGCAGAACGTCGAGATCGACGAGAGCGAAGGCGCGTTGGGGATGCTGCACGGACGGGACCTGCAGGACACCCTGATCGACGAGAGCGCACTGCCCTCCGCCGAACCGGACCTGCTCGCCGGCCCGTTCGCCCACATCATCGTGGACGAGGCCCAGGAACTGACCGACGCCGAGTGGCAGATGCTGCTGCTGCGCTGCCCGTCCCGGAGCTTCACCATCGTGGGCGACCGCGCCCAGGCCCGGCACGGGTTCACCGAGTCGTGGCGGGACCGGCTGGAGCGGATCGGGCTCGACCGGATCGAGGTGGCCTCCCTGAGCGTCAACTACCGGACGCCGGAAGAGGTCATGACGGAAGCCGCGCCGGTCATCCGGGCCGCACTTCCGGACGCCAATGTGCCGACCTCGATCCGCAGCAGCGGCATCCCCGTCGTCCACGGACCGGTTTCGGAGCTGGACTCGATCCTCGACGGCTGGCTCGCGGCCCATGACGAGGGGGTGGCCTGCGTCATCGGTGATCCGGGGTTCCGGGAGACGTCCCGGGTGCGTTCGCTGACGCCGACACTGTCGAAGGGGCTGGAGTTCGACCTGGTCGTCCTCATCGACCCGCAGACGTACGGCAGCGGCATCGAAGGAGCCGTCGACCGCTATGTCGCGATGACCCGCGCGACCCGGCAACTCGTCATCCTCACGAGCGCCTGACCGCGACCGTGCCCCGCCACACCCCAGAGGTGTGGCGGGGGGGGCCGACCGGTCGTGTGAGTGCACCCACACAAAAACCTCTCGCTTTCGCCGTGCGGCCTCGTCGACCATGACGGCATGAACATCAGCGCACCGCCCGCCACCGGAGTCCGCACCGACTGGGGCCAGGTCCCCGAGCACGTCCGGTGCGGACTTGAGGCACGACTGGGCGCGCCGGTCACCGACGCGGTGACCCAGCGCGGCGGATTCTCGCCCGGAGTGGCCGCGCGCGTGCGGCTGGCGGACGGGCGGCGTGCCTTCGTGAAGGCGGTGAGCGCCGAGGCCAACCCCGGCAGTCCGGTGCTCCACCGAGCCGAGGCCCGCGTCTCCGCCGCCCTGCCGCTCGGTGTGCCCGCCCCGCGGCTGCTGGCCACCCACGACGACGCGACCTGGGTGGCTCTTGCCTTCGAGGACGTCGACGGACGTCAGCCCCACGTGCCGTGGCGGGCGGACGAGTTGTCGCGCGTCCTGCACGCGGTGGGCGAGCTCGCGCACACCCTCACCCCGGCGCCCCTCGACGTCCGTTCCGTCGTGGAGAGCGAGGCGGAGTCCTTCCGTGGGTGGGAGCAACTCCTCGACGGGGACGGCGACAGCGAAAGCCGCCGGGACCGGCTCGATCCCTGGGTCCAGCGGAACCTGGCCGCTCTCGCCGACCTCGCCGCGCCCTGGGGTGAGTCCGCCTCGGGCGATACCCTCGCCCACGGCGACCTGCGCGCCGACAACATGCTGCTGACCGCCGACGGCCGCGTCGTCTTCGTGGACTGGCCGCACGCCGTACGGGCCGCGCCCTGGTTCGACCTGCTCCTGATGCTGCCCTGCGTGCGTGCCCAGGGAGGCCCCGACCCCGACGAGCTCTTCACCGCACACCCGGTGGGCCGGGACGCCGAGCCCGAAGGTGTGACCGCCACCCTCGCCGGGCTGGCCGGCTATTTCGTACGCCAGTCGCTGCGGAGCGCGCCGCCCGGACTGCCGACCCTGCGCGCCTTCCAGGCCGCGCAGGGCGCCGCCGCACTCGAATGGCTCAGGACCCGGCTGGGCTCGCGGCTCCCGTAGCCGCCACGCGGGCGCCGGCGCGCGCACTGCGCCGACTCGGAGCAACTCACGCGGTACTTGAGCGAAACGCAAAGTGCCGGACGTAGGCTGGAGCGCCGCTGCTGGATCGTACATACATTCCATGCACCCTTGTGTCGCACAAGGGATGAGAGAGGGGACCTCACCGATGGCAGGCGCTCGCCCGGAAGCCACAGGAGCTTCGCAGACATCCGGCACCCCGCACGGCTCGGAAGCCGAACAGCCTCCCGGCTCCCCCGCCGCCCCGGACCAGGTGACGGGCGAGTTACTCGAACTCTCCCTGGGCTACCTGTACTCGGCGGCCCTGCACACCGCCGCGCGCTTCGGTATCGCCGACCACCTGGCGGCCGGACCGCGCAGCGCCGACGAACTCGCCAAGGCCGCGGAAGTCGACGGCCCCCACCTCTACCGGCTCCTGCGGTTCCTCGCCACCAGGGGTGTCTTCCGCGAGGACGAAGAGGGCCGCTTCCACCTCACACCTCTCGCGCAGCCACTGCGCACGGACACCGAGCGGTCGCTGCGCGACTACATCATGGTGCGCGGCGAGCCGGTCTTCTGGCAGTCGGCTGCCCAGCTCCACGAGGCCGTACGCACGGGCAGCACCGCCTTCGAGAACGTGTACGGCGTCCCCTTCTACGACCACGTCGCCGCCGACCCGGAACTCGGCAAGGCCTTCAACTCCAGCATGGCGGCGTTCTCCGAGACGCTCAGCAACGACGTCGTCGAGGCCGTCGACTTCTCCGGGGCCACGAGCGCCGTCGACGTGGGCGGCGGGCGCGGTGGTCTGCTGCGCGCGATCCTGCGTCGCAACCCGCACATGACGGGCACCCTGGTCGACCTGGAGAGCGTGGTGGCCGGGCACGTACTCGACACCCCGGAGCTGGCCGGACGCTGGAGCGCCCAGGCCGGGGACTTCTTCGCCTCCGTGCCGTCCGGCGCCGACGTCTACCTCCTCAAGCACGTGCTGGCCAGCTGGCCGGACGAGGAGTGCGTCCGCATCCTGCGGACATGCCGCGAGGCCATGCCCGCGGGCGGACGCCTCCTTGTCATCAACGCGATGATCCCGGCGGGCAACGACCCGCACCCGGGGAAGACCATCGATGTGCTGATGATGACGGTCCTGAACGGAAAGGGCCGCACCCGCGCGGAGTACGAGGCGCTGCTCGCCAGGGCGGGATTCGCGGTCGCACATGTTCTGGAAGCCTCGCCGCACGCGTCGGTGATCGAGGCGGTCGCGGCCGACTGAGGCTCCACACGACGTGACGGAGCCGGGCCGGGCCGGCGCATACCCGATGGGCGCCACCCCCGTCCCGGCCCCGAAGTCCCCGTCGGTCAGGCAAGACCGTCAGCGTTCTACGGCCGTCACGGCTGGAGCCTGCTCGTCTTCCAGCCGCCGTCGGTGCGGTCGTAGCGCAGCCTCTCGTGCAGCCGCTCGGTGCCGGTGGCCCAGAACTCCACGGAGTCGGGCGTGAGCCGGTAGGCCGTGAAGGTCGCGGGGCGCGGCAGCGGCTGCTGCGGTTCACCCAACGCCCGTGCGCTGGAGCGCAGTTGCTCCACCTGATCGAGGTCGTCCAGCGGCCGGCTCTGCCGGGAGGCGGTGCTCATGGCGTGCGTGAAGACGGGCCGCGCGAACCACATGCTGTCCGTCTCGGCGTCGGACAAGCGACTCACCGGGCCCGCCAGCGTGATCTGCTGACTGGTCTCCCTCCAGTACAGGACGCCGGACGCCCAAGGGTTCTCCGCCAGTTCCCGGCCCTTTTGGCTGTCGGAGTGGGTGAGGAAGACGATCCCGGCGTCCGTCAACGAGCTGAGCACCACGATGCGGGAGGACGTACGGCCCCGGGTGTCGGCGGTGGCCAGGGCCAGCGCGCGCGGCTCCCGCACCCGGTGCGCGATGCTGCTCTCCAGCCATAAGGCCAGTAACCCCATCGGCTCGGGGGGCGGCGTGCGGAACTCGGGGAAGTCCACCTCGATGCCGCCGGTGAGCGTCTCGGAACCGCGGGCGCTCCCACGGCTGTTGGAGGTGTTGACGGGAGATCCGTTCGACTGGGACAGGTCAGGCATGAAGAATCCTTTCGCTCGTCGAAACATCATGTCCCGCGACCTCGATGGCGTCGACGGTGCCTCAGCGGGCGCTGCCCAGATTCCGGTCGGCATCGGAGCCCCGGAGCATCAAGGTGGTCTCCTCGATGCGGTGGAAGCGTCCGTCGGGCGCGAGGTCGGCGAACACGTACACCTCCATGCTCACCGTCGAGCCGTCCTTCTTCGTGACGTCGACGGTGTGCCGGTCGGCGTACTTGCCGCCGTCGTACAGCTCCTCGTGCACCGTGACACGGCCGTCGGCGACGACGGTCCGCAGATGGGAGATGTGCTCGATGAACTCGGCGCGGTCGGCCCACTCCCCGTCGGTGCGCTGGCGGTACTGCGCGGTGAAATGGCGCTCGGCCGCCGCCTCCACGGTGATGTCGCGGTTGAACAGCAGGTCGTTGAGGGCGGCGCTGATGCCGGTGCGGTTCATGACGGTTCCCTTCACACAAGCCCCGTAGTGCGTGCGTGGCGCACGCATCGATGACACCGTAACAGGAAACGCGTGCGCTGCGCACGTTATTCTTGGGAGGTGGACAACGAAGTAGGGCATGAGATCGCGGAGGCGCTGGGGATTCTGCTGCGCCGCACCACGCGCGCGCAGCTGCACCGACAGCTCACCACCGGCATCGGCGAGGGGGTGGACGAGGTGACGTACCCGGTGCTCAGCGCACTGGCACGGACGGGCCCGCGCAGCGCGGCCGATCTGGCCCCCGATGTCGGAATCGACCGCTCCGGTGTCACCCGCCGGGCCTCCCGGCTGGAGTCCGCCGGGCTCGTCCGCCGCGAGGCGGACCCCGACGACCGGCGGGCACAGCTGCTCGTCCTCACCGAGGAGGGCCGGCTCGCGGTGACAGAGCTGCGTACGCGGCTGGCCGCCCACATCACGGCCAGCCTGTCCTCCTGGCCGCCGGGTGAGGCCGAGGCCTTCGCCCACCAGCTGCGCCGCTTCACGGCCGAGGGCCCGTTCGCCCAGTGAGTGGCGCGGCGCCTGTCACCGTCGGGAAACACGAATGGCCCACCGGCGGCTGACGCGCCGGTGGGCCAAGGCAGGTGGGGTCAGCGCATCACGGCCGCATCTCGTACGCCCCGGACAGCGCCTCGACACGCTCCCAGACGCGCGCCGAGCGGGCCTCGTCCACGACGGGACGCCGGACCGCGCCGAGCGCCCAGGTCTGCTGCTGCCCGGTGGCGGAGTCCTTGCCGTACAACTCCACGGCGTGCGCGGAGAAGTCACGTACGAGAACGGCGAACAGCTCCTCCAGCACGTCTTCGTCCAGGCCCGTCAGACGGGCCTGCTCCAGGATCAGCTGGCCGTGGACGACGAGCGCGAACAGCTGGCCGACGGCGAGCAGGAGGTCGAGGTCGCGGCTCTGCTCCTCGTCGGGGGCCGCGGTGGTGACGAACTCGCACAGCGCGTCGGCCTGCTCGCGGAGGCGGGCGACGTTGGGGAGTGCGGCGTAGCCGTCGTAGGCCGCGCGCCAGTCGTGGAAGCGTACGGAGCCCAGGCCCCGGGCCGGACCCTGCTGGAAGAGGAACGCGTCGTCGGCTGCGTCGAGGCGGGTGGGGACGGGCGCGTACTCGGCGGGGGCCAGCAGATGGTTGCGCATGAACTTGAGGATCAGCGCGAGGTTGACGTGGACCGTGCCCTCCAGCTTGGGCAGTCCGCGGATCTCGATAGCCGCCTGGGCGAAGTAGTTGTCCTTCTCGAAGCCCTTGGCGGCGATGACGTCCCACATCAGGTCGATGACCTTCTCGCCCTCCGTGGTCACCTTCATCTTCGTCATCGGGTTGAAGAGGAGGTAGCGGCGGTCGTCGGGTCCGGCGGAGCGGAAGTAGTCGACGGCCCGGTCGCTGAACAGCTTCATCCCGACGAGACGGACGTACGCGTCGGTCAGCTCACGCCGTACGTGCGGGAAGGCGGTGACGGGACGGCCGTACAGGATGCGGTTGTGCGCGTGGGTGACGGCCTCGTACATCGCGTGCTCGCAGATGCCGATCGAGGCGGTGCACAGGTTGAACTTGCCGACGTTGACCGTGTTGAGGGCGGCGTCGAAGGCGGCGCGGCCGGTGTGCAGGACGTCGTCCGGGCCGACCGGGTAGTCCTCCAGGCGGAACTCGCTGACGTACTTGGAGGAGTCCACGACGTTCTTGACGAGGT
Source organism: Streptomyces sp. NPDC059994 (assembly GCF_042737755.1). Classification (NCBI taxonomy): domain Bacteria; kingdom Bacillati; phylum Actinomycetota; class Actinomycetes; order Kitasatosporales; family Streptomycetaceae; genus Streptomyces; species Streptomyces sp. NPDC059994. Next base: position 53,521 of record NZ_JBHWUR010000038.1, on the reverse strand, counting down.
GGTACGCCGGGTGGCGGCTGTCGGCGGCGAAGAAGACGTAGCCGTCCGGGCCCTCGACGTCGGTGCGGCGGCCGAAGACGGACACGAGCCCGGCGGCGTTGCCGTTGCCGATGTAGTACTTGGAGCCGGTGGCCCGGAAGCCGCCGTCGCCGTCGGGCTCAAGGAGCATGTCGGTGGAGTAGATGTCGGCGCCGTGCGTCTTCTCGGACAGGCCGAAGGCGAACACCTCGCCCTGGGAGAGGAGTTCGGCCGCGCGGGCACGGGCGGCGGCGTTGTCGCTCTGCCAGACGGGGCCGAGGCCGAGGATCGTGACCTGCCAGGCGTACCAGTAGTCGAGGCCGTAGAACCCGAAGATCTCGTTGAGGGCCGCGATCCGGGCCGTGTCCCAGCGCTGGTCCTCGTTCCCGGCGTCCGAGGCCGGGGTGAGGAAGGTGGCGAACAGGCCTTCCTTGGCGGAGAAGGCGAGGAAGTCCGCGAGCCAGGCGCGGGAGCGGTAGTCCTCGATCAGCTTGCGCTTGCCGCGCTCCTCGAACCAGTCGACGGTGGCGCGCAGCAGCCTGCGGGTCTCGGGGTCGAAGTGCGCCGGGTCGTAGGTACGCGGGTTGAACAGCAGGGCGTCGGCCATGGAGGTCCGCCTTTCGAAAGGGGTTCGGAGTCGAGGGTCAGTGGTCATCGGTGGTCGGTGCGCCGGTGGACAGCCGGTGGATGGTGGCGAGGACGTCGTCGAGCCAGGCGATCGTCATCCGCTCGTACGCGATGCCGCCCCGCAGCACGACGTGCTGCAGTTCCTGACCGGTGTCGAGCGGAGCGGGGGCGGCGGGGCCGGTGAAGTCGCGCAGTTCCCCGGCGAGGTAGTGGGCGAGCCGGTCGCTGTGCACCTGGCGGTGCCGCTCGACCTCGTGGATCACCGCGGCCGGGTCGTCGAAGGCCGCACCGCGGATCTTCACGGCGAGGTCGTGCCGCAGGCTCTCGGGTTCGATCGGCTCGTGCAGCCACTGGGAGAGGGCGCTGCGGCCGGGGCCGGCGACGGAGTACTCCTTCTTGTCCGGCCGGCCCTCCTGGGCCACCTCGCGGACGGCGAGCATGCCGTCGCTCTCCATGCGCTTGAGGACGCGGTAGATCTGCTGGTGCGTCGCTGTCCAGAAGTAGCCGATGGACCGCTCGAACCGCCGGGCCAGCTCATAGCCTGAGCCCGGCTTCTCCAGCAGGGAGACGAGGATCGCGTGTTCGAGCGCCATACCGCGATCCTTCTATGCAACTCGTTGCATAGCCAAGCCGTACCGCCCGAGTGAGACCCGGATCACCCGGGACCGCGGGGGCGGTGCGGCTCGTCGGGGTCGGGTCAGGCGTCGATCGGCAGCGTCACGTCAGAGCGTGGCGCCATCGGTGCCCGGGGCGGGGCGATGCGGCGCCGGGTCGGTGGGCAGGTGCCGGAACAGGAATGCGAGCTCGGTGTCGGCGGCGCGTTCGTGGCCGTCGAGGAAGGGTTCGTAGTGGCCGCCCGGCATACGGGCGAGTTCCCCGCGCGGTGCTTGCCGGGCGGCGTCGGCCGGAGGTCCGGGGAGTGCCGACTGGTCCTGGTCGCACACGAGGACCAGCAGGGGGCACGCGATACGGGAGGGCTGGCATCCGGGCCGGTAGAACATCAGGCGCAGAGCCGTGCGGGCGGCGACCGTCTGCTGCCACTACGGGTAGGCGTTGCCCGGGTTGAGCGCCCTGTCGCCGTCGACACCGTCGGGTGTGGTGAGGAGCGCGACGGTCCCGGGTTCGCCCGCGAGCGGCACCAACACGGGCCGCGGGCCGACCAGTTGTCCGAGGGAGTCGAGCAGGGCCCGGCCGGTCGTGCGCAGCGCCGCGAGCGGCTTCTGGTGGCCGGCCGCGCTGCGCGTGGCCGCCGGCCCGTCGGCGAACGGCGTCTGCGCGATCGCCGCCGCCAGCCGCGGGTTGCGCGCCGCGACGGGGAACACATGGCCGCCCGACAGGGAGAAACCCCAGATCGCGAGTCTGGCCGGGTCGACTCCCGGCAGCGTCGCGGCACAGGCGATCGCGGCCTGCCAGTCGGCCAGTTGCTCGCCGATGGGCACCACCTGGCGCGGATGGCCGCCGCTCTCCCCAAGTGCCGGTAGTCGAAGGCGAGGACCGAGAACCCGGCGTCGTGAAACCGCCTGGGGAACGGGTCGGTGCCGGGCTCCTTGGTCACCGCACCACCGGCGGCCATGATCACGCACGCCTGGTTGGTACCGGATAGTGCCAGGCGGCGCACTCGGCGCCACCACTGGCGAAACGGACCTTCTCGCGCTCTACGGACACGCTCATGTCGACCTCCGAGTGGTGGAGTCTCCACCCCACGGAGCATGTGAACCACGTGGTTCACATGCTGTCCATGCGGATCAACGGGCCGCACCCCAAGGCGAGTTGAGCGGGCAGGCAGGGGTCACGTGGCCTCCTCCCGCTCCAGTGCGCGGGCCAGCGCCTCGAAGCCGGCCGCGATCCCCGCCGTGCCGCCGCTGGTCCGCGCGTCCACCAGGAAGCCCCGCAACGTCGCGAGGACCATCTCGGCGACCTCGTGCTTGCGCTGTCCGGACCAGTGCTCCGGGCACACGGACAGCAGCACGGGGCAGATACTGCTCCGACGCCCCCCGGCCGAGTTCCGCATAGCGGTCCGGGTCGTACATCGCCAGGCCGATGGCCTGCTCCAGTACGCGCGCCTCCGCTCCGACGAGGTCGGGCCACACCGTGCGCACCCACTCAGCCGGCGTGCGACGCGCCGACCCTTCGTCGGTGGCGGCGGCCCACGCCTGTCCTGTGCGCTTCTCGCGCAGTTGGAAGAACGACTGCTTGAGCAGGTCGTCGGCCCCGTCGAAGTAGTACAGGAGCACCTTGTGCGTGGTGCCCGCCGCGCGCGCCGCACGCCGGAGCGAGAAGTCGACCAGGCCGTTGACGGCGAGGCCGTCGGTGACGCGGTCGAGCAGGTCACGGCGTCGGGCCTCGCCGCGCGGCGACCCCGCCGACCGGCGGTAGCCCGCTTGCTCTGGTGTGCCGTCGTCGGCGGGAGTGTCCATGCGGGCATGCTTCGACGGTCAACGCCCGCGCTCCGCGATGCCCGGGCATCGCTGGATGCGGCCGGCCGCGGCCACGTCCGCGATCGCCCGTATATGAAACATAGATGCCCCGCTGCGACACTCGGCGCAGAACAACCCGAAGGCCAGGTCGCAGCCGTAGGCCTCCTCGAAAGACAGGGAATCCCGTGCAGCACAACCTGAAGTCCGGCGCCCGCCGTATGACCGTTCTCGTCCCGGCGCTCGTCGCTGCCCTCCTCGCCGTCTCGGGACCGGTCCTGTCCGCGGTCCACTCCGGTGACGCGGCACGGACCTCCCTGGCCGACGGCCCCCTCCACCCCGGAAAGGGCGGCCCCGAGGAGTTCAACACCAAGGCGTGACGGAGGCTGTCACCGGGGTCATGCCGGTGTAGGGCGGACCCCCCTGCCCTGCACCGCCATGACCCCGGTGGCGTCCACGAGCAGCCGCGCCTGTGCGGCCTCGGGCAGACCGGCCCGGGTGAAGACCTCCAGCGCCTCCCGGGAGTGGGCCAGCGCCTGTTCGTCGTGACCGGCGCCGGCGGAGATACGGGCGTGGATCAGCAGCGCGTACCCACGGTCGCGGTCACGGTCGGGCACGGTCCGGAAGTAGGCCACCGCGCGGCCGGCCGCGTCCAGCGCCGGCTCGACGCGGCCCAGGACGCGCAGGGTCTCGGCGTAGCGGTACAGGGCCTGCGCCCGCCGGCCCGGAATCCTCTCGGCTTCGCAGACCTCCAGGCACTGCGCGTAGTCGGCCAGCGCCTCCGGCAAACGGTCCAGTTCGTGCAGCGCCTGGCCGCGTACGCACAGTGCGTGGGCGATGCCGTGGTGGTCCGCCATCTCGCGCAGTGCGCTCAGCGCCTCGTCGCAGGCGGGCAGCGCCTCGTCGGCCCTGCCCCCGCGGATCCTGGCCAGCGCGGCGTTGAGGGTGGTGGTCAGTCCGCCCGAGCGGTGCCCCAGCTCCCGGGCCAGGGCGAGCGCCTGGTCGAAGTGCTCGGCCGCGTCGTCGTAGCGCTGCTCGAACTGGGCGATGACGCCCAGGTCGTTGTACGCCTGTTGCAGGATGGCGCGGTCCCCGGCCCGGCGGCATGCCTCGGCGGCCAGTTGGGAGTCGGCCCGGGCCTGCGCCAGCTGGGTCGCCTGGAGCGCCGCGTTGCCGCAGATGAAGTGGGCGCGCCCGGCAGCGTGGTGGTTGCCGTGCTGTGCCGAGACCCGGGCCAGCGCCCTTGCCGTGAGGGCCATCCGCCCGTACGGGATGTCCTGGCCGAACGAGCTGAGGGCCACCAGCATGTCCGCCGCCACTGTCAGCAGGTCCGGTTCGGCGCTGTCCCCTCGCGCGACCAGGAGCTGCACGGCGTGGACGGCGCAGTCGAACTCCGCCACGACCCATGCGCGCGCCTGCGCCAAGGTCGCGAGCCGGTGCTCCCCCGGCTCCGCGGTCACGACGGAGATCGTGCTGTGCACCGAGTCCCCCGGCACCATCCGCTGGAACGCCTCGGCCGCCATCCGCAGCAGATGGTGGAGCAGTCGGCGCTCCACCGCGAAGTCCGCCTCGCCCGGCGCGTCGGTGTCCGGCCGCGGCAGATGCAGCGCGAAGTCCCGGCCGAGCTCGTGGTAGCGGTAGCGTCCCGCTTCCGGCGATTCGAGCAGCGCGGCATCCACCAGCGCTTCCAGCAGGGTCTCCGTCTCCGGCTCGCCAAGACCCAGCGCCGCGGCCGCGGCGGGCAGGCCGATGCTCGGCCAGGCCACCGGGGCCAGCGAGCGGAACACCATCGCCTGTCTCGCGGTCAACTGGCGGTAACCGAGCTCGAAGACGGCGGAGACGGCCAGGTCGTCGGCCCGCAGTTCGCTCAGCCGCCGTCGTTCGTCCGCCAGCCGGGCCAGCAGGTACGCCACCGTCCAGCCCGGCCGGGCCGCCAGCCGGGCGGCCACGATGCGCACCGCCAGGGGCAGATGGGCGCAGGCGCCGACCAGGGCGACCGCGGCGGCCTCCTCCCGGTCGACCCGGTGTGCGCCGACGATGTGCCGCAGCAGGGACAGGGCTTCGGCCGGACTGAACTCCGCGAGCTGGACATGCGTGCCGGACGGCACACCGGAGAGGTGGGCCCGGCTGGTCACCACGACCGCGCAGTGGACGGCGCCCGGCAGCAGCGGCTTGACCTGCGCGGTGTCGCGGGCGTCGTCGAGCAGCAGGAGGACCCTGCGGCCGTCGAGGACCGTACGGAACAGCCGGGCGCGGTCCTCCACGGAGCCGGGCACCTCCTGCCGCGGCACGCCCAGCGCGGACAGGAAACTGGCCAGGACCGCGCCGGGGTCGGCCGCGTCCGCGCCGGTGCCGCGCAGGTCCGCGTAGAGCTGGCCGTCGGGGAACTCCTCCTTGACGCGATGGGCCACCCGCAGGGCCAGCGCGCTCTTGCCGATGCCGCCCATTCCGCTCACGGTGGCCACGGCCAAAGCGGTGCGGCCCCGATCGGCGAGGGCCTCGCACAGCGCGGAGAGCGTTCCGGCCCGGCCGCTGAAGTCGGCGATGTCCGCGGGGAGTTGCGCCGGGCGCAGGGGGGAGGACGGGCCCGCGGCCCCGGCAGCCTCTTCCCGGATGGACGGCGACGTGGCGGGGGCCGGAGCGGGTGTGACCAGTTCGTCGTCCCCGGCCAGGATCCGCTGGTGCAGCGTGCGCAGCTCCGGCCCCGGATCCAGCCCCAGCTCCGCCGCGAGCACCTCGCGCGCCGTCCCGAACACGGCGAGCGCGTCGCCCTGGCGCCCGGCGGCGTACAGTGCGCGCATCAGGAATCCGTAGGGCCGCTCGCGCAGCGGCTGTTCGCCGATGAACGCGGTCAGTTCCGGGATGACCTGGGTGTGCCGCCCCAGCAGGAGGTCCAGGGCGAACCGTTCCTCCAGCAGTTGCACGCGCAGCTCGGACAGCCGGGAGCGCTGCTGCTCGGCGAACGGCCCCGGCACCCCCGCCAGCGGCTCGCCGCGCCACAGCGCCACGGCCTCGGCGAGCAGTGCGGCTCCCTCGTCGTGGCGTCCGGCCTCACGGGCACGTGCCGCGTCCGCGGCCAGTTGCTCGACGCGGAACGCGTCGACCGAAGCGGGCGGCACCGCGAGCCGGTAGCCGTCGTTGACGGAAGCCAGTACCTGCGGATCGCAGCCGCCGCTCTCCAGGATCTTGCGCAGCCGCCACACATAGGTCCGCAGGATCATCACCGCGGAGCCCGGTGCCGCCTCCCCCCATACGGCGCTCATCAGCTCGTGCAGGGGGACGACGTGGCCGGAGCGGAGTGCCAGCGCGGCCAGGGTCGCCTGCTGCTGGGGCGGGCCGCCGGGCACGACGGTCCCGCCGATCTGGATGCCCATGGATCCGAGCATGAAGAATTCCACAGTTCCCCCGGCGCGCGCACAACTCTCACCGGCTGCTGGTCTCCAGCGATCTGGCGCAAACCGGTAAACGGAGGATCATCTTACGGTGTTGGGGATTCCGACCAGGTGCGATGTGATGGCGTCCGGCTTCAGACCGATGGACGCCACGTCGGCCAGGGGCACCCATACGAGCCGGTACTGGTTGTCGCCGGAGTCGCGCTCGCTCTCCGGGCCGCCGAGGCGCGGCGTACCCGTGGCGGGGCCCATCACGAAGTAGTGCTCGGCGCGGCCCGCGTTGTCGAGGGTGTGCAGAGGTGACTCCACGGCGGCGCGCAGCCCCGTCTCCTCGGCCAGCTCGCGTACGCACGCCTGCTCGGGCGTCTCCCCCTCCTCGACGCCTCCGCCCGGCAGGGTGTAGTACTCCACGCCGCCTTTGCGGCGGTGGATCAGCAGCACGGCGTCGTCCTTCCGGACGATCGCCACGGCGCGGGCCTTCATCGGGTCCTCCCATGATCGACAAGTGTGCGCAGGACGTTACCGAGGTCGTCGCGCTCGTTCCAGAAGTGCAGCACCAGAGCGGTGCACACGGCCCGGTCCGCGGGGTCGAGCGTGTCGAGGTCGAGGACGCCGACCGCCCGCATGACCAGGTACGGTGCCAGCCTGCGGTCGAAGAGCCCGGGGCCGAAGGCGTCGGCGAAGACGTCCAGCAGGCGGCTGAGCAGGTCGGCCCGGGCGGGTGAGAGCCGGTGCGCGAGGTCGATGCGCAGCGTCGCGGTGCGGGACTCCAGGCGCGCCCGGCAGAGCGGGGCCGCGTCGGCGTAGGGGGCCTCCCGCCACCGGTAGGCGGCCGGGTGGTACTTGGGGAACAGGTATCCACCGCCGAGGAAGAGCGACCAGAAGGCGGTCGCCAACTCCCCGCGCACATCGTTGTGCCCGGCGTTGCTCAGGTCGACGAAGACCGCTCCCCTGCCCACGTTGGTCTCGCTGAAGTCGCCCTGGGACAGCATGCATTCGCGTGCGCCGAGGCCCTGGAAGAACGCCGCGGTGCCCTCCATGGCGTCCCGCATCGTCACGGGCTGCGTCACCGAGTTGACCACCACCTGCTGGTCCAGCCACGGCCGGTGGCGCTCGAAGTACCACGGGACGATCCGTTCGGTGACACGGCGGGCGAAGAAGGCGTCGATGGGCGAATCCGAACTCACCGTGCGCCGGGCACAGTTCGCGCGGATCCGGTCGAGCAGCGGCTCGACCTCCCGCTGCGGCAGCAGGGTGCCGGCCCGCTCGGCCCGGCACAGCAGGTCGAACAGGGTGCCCCGCCCCAGCCCCATCGACGGAAGGTACTCGTACACCATGACCGTCCCCGCGTCCGTGCGCAGCAGGGACAGCAGGGCCGGCACCCGGTTGCCCGCGGCGCCGAAGTCCAGATAGCCCGCGAGCTCGGCGACGGCGCTGCGGGCGCGTACGTATTTGAAGAAGTACGGCCGTCCGTCCCGCTGGGCGAAGCCGCAGGTCGAGTTCTTCAGCTCGCTCACGTCGGTGATCCGGTAGCCCCGGGACGCCAGCGCGTGCCGCCAGGCGGGGGCGCGGTCCCCGGCGGCGGGCGGCAGGGGGTCGAGGACCTCGACACCGCTGAGCGCCTCGACGCCGGCCCAGTCGTCCGCGCCGGCCCGGTCGGCCAGCAGCTGCCGCAGGGAGACCGCGGCCGCGGGCGCGGTCACGGGGACCCGGCCAGGCCGGCCCGCACCCACTGCGCCGCCCGAGCCGCCGTCGTCTCCCGCTCCGCTCCCGGCAGGCCGAGTGCGTCGGCGTCCTTCAGCAGGTCCTCGACGATGTCCTGGACACGCTGCTGGTAGGCGATGAAGCTGTCCCGGTAGGCCTCCTTGGGACCGGCGAACCGCAGCGCGTCGTCGCCGTGCACGTCCACCCCGCACTCCCAGTACGAGAACGTCGTCGACAGCGCGGCCTTGCGGTCGAAGCACTCCGCGACGGGAGTGCGCAGATGCAGGGTGCGGTGCGGCAGGGCGGCCGGGGCGAGCAGCGCGGTCAGCCACTGCCGGTCGCAGCCACGCGCCTCCGAACGGCCCATGACGGAGTAGAGGTAGCGGTCCATGATGACCACACCGCCCGAGGCGAGGTGCGGGAGCACCTCCCGGTTGACGAGGTCGACGAGCGAGGAGGCGTACATGAGCGCCATGGTGTACGGATCCCAGTTGTCGTACTTGCCGCGCGCCTTGGAGTGCCAGATGAGCGGGTTCCGGATGAACGCGCAGACCCGCACGTCCCAGCCGTCGGCGGTCAGCGCCGCCTTCAGCAGCTCGATCTGTGTGGTCTTGCCCGCGCCGTCGGACCCCTCCAGCGCGATGAGCCGGCCCGGCGGCACCGCCTCGGCGGCTGCGGGGCCGATGTTGCGTACCGGAGCCAGGTGGGGGTAGGGCCGGATCACCTCGCCCGGGTCGGGAACGTTGTCGTCGATCTTCACAGTGCGGTGCTCCTACGGATCATGCGGTACTCCTACGAATTCAGACTGCGGTCAGGGTTGCCAGGTCGGCGGCCGTCGACGTGGGGGCGGTGGCCAGGTACTCCTCGAACCAGTGCAGGACGGACGACGCGACCGCCGCGATCTCGTCCTGCCCCAACTCCCGGTACTCCGTCCGGTCCGGGATGCGGGCCCTGCCCCGAGCGGGGAACGTCCGCTCGAACTGGGAGGAAATGGCGGCCGGGTCGGTCTCGTCGACACCGGCGAGCCGCAGCAGCATCTTGGCGGCGTTCAGCACCGACTTGTACAGGCGGTAGCGGCTCGTCTCGACGCCGAGCAGGGGACGCCGGATCTCGTGCAGGGTCTGGGCCAGGTAGTGGATGGTGTGCTGATGGCGCTGCGATCCGGTGAAGTCCGGCAGTTCCAGGTCCGCGCTGACGTACTGGCAGCCGATCCGGCCCTGCCCGAGCGAGTACAGCGCACTGAACGTACGCGAGTCGCAGCGCTGCAGCAGCAGCTCGTGGCGGGTCAGCACGGTGACGCCGAGTTTGACGCCCAACTCGCGCCGCAGCCTGACCAGTTCGGCGGCGAGGTCGGTGGTGCACCCGGTCTCGACGACCAGCAGGACGTCGAGGTCGCTGAGTTCGGCGTCGGCGGTGCCGAACCCGACGCTGCCGGCCACGGCGAACAGCAGCAGCCGCTCACCCAGCGCGGTCCGGATCCCGTGCAGGGCGGTGGCGGCGGCGTGTCGCAGCGAGGTCGGCGCCGCCAGCTCCAGGGGATCGGTCACCCGCAGGGACGCGGCGGCCGGGCGTGCGGTGGCACCGGTCATCAGGCGGTCGAGCGCGCGCTCCAGATCCGGGCGGGGGCCGTTGTTGTCGATGAGCAGGTCGCAGGTCGCGGCGATCCGGTCGGCTCCCCGTGCCCGTTTCACCTCGTCGTTGTGGGCCAGGGCGGCCGGGTCGACGAGCGCGCGCCGGGCGCGCACCTGCGGGGCGGCGTCCAGATAGACGACGCTGAGACGCTCGCCAAGGAGGCGCTTCAGCTCCCTGGTGATATCGGGGCGGTGCAGACTCTCGATCGTGTAGTCGAGCAGGTAGTAGTGCGCGTGGGCGTAGCGGTCCAGTTCGTCGACGACCAGCTCGGCCAGCAGTCGGGGCTCCTCGCCGTAGGGATCCGCGAGGCCGTGCCGGGCCGCCGCCAGCTCGATCAGGTAACCCTGCTTCAGTCGGGTGGTGCCGAACCGGTGGCGCAGATACTCCCCGGCGCTGCTCTTGCCGCACTCCGACAGACCACCGAGGCCGATGACCCGCCGGACGTCGCCCAGCAACGGCCCTACGGGGAGGTCGACTTGGGACAGCCGGCACCGGAGTTGGTTCTGCACGGCGACGATGTCGGCCCGGTTCGCGTCGATGACCGCGGCGTGCCGGCTCCGCCGGGTTTCCAGGGCGGCGTGCAACAGGTGCTGGTACCGGGCGTACCGCTCGTCCGCGCCTCGCTCCCGTCCGATGCTGAGCGCGGCCCCTTCGGCCGCCGGGCCCAGGTTCAGCAGAACGCTGTACGGCTCGGGGGCAGGGTCGCCCAGGATCTCGGCGCGCAACCCGGCGACCATGGCCTCGGCGTCCCGCGCCGAGAGGTCGTCCTTGAGCATGACGGAGGCGACACAGCTCGCCTCGACGGTGGCCAGGCCGCGGTCCAGGATCACCCGGCCGGGGCCACCGGTGAGCGCGTCCAGGCGCCTGCGGTAGCCGTCGAGGAGCAGCGTGACGAGGTCCTCGCTGCGCGACTCGGTGAACCACCAGTGGGCCAGCTCGGCGCCGGAGAGCCGGGGCCACCGCGGCTGGTAGTGGTGGACGCTCTCGCCGATCCGTACCGCGTCCCCGGTCGCCCGCCGCAGCAGCCTCAGCTGGGTGGTCTTACCCGAGTTGTCGGCCCCGTCGAGGGCTATGACGTTGTTCACGAGGCCCACTCGTGCTGGAAGTCGGTGTGCAGGCTGAGGCCGCCGTCGATGAGCACCGACTGGCCGGTGATGTAGCGCGCGGCGTCGGAGAGCAGGAAGAGGGCGAGGCCGGCCACCTCATCGGGCTGTCCGATCCGGCCCAGCGGTATGCGCGCTTCGGCCCGGGCCTTCTTTGCCGGGTCGGACACCCAGTCCTGGTTCATCTCCGTGTCGATGGCGCCCGGGGCGATGGCGTTGACCCGGATCCCGTGCCCCGCGTACTCCAGGGCCAGGGTGGCGGTGAGCATCCGCAGCGCCGCCTTGCTCGCCGCGTAGCTGGCGAACCCGGGCTTGGGGACCGTCTCGTGGACGCTCGTGATGTTCAGGACCGCGCCACGGACGCCGGTGCGCACGAAGTGGTCGAGAGCCGTTCTGGCGCACAGGAACGCGCCGACCAGATTGGTGTCGAGAACACGGGAGAAATCCGCGAGGGAATGCAGATGAGTGGCGGCGGGGAGCTGCTCACCGGCATTGTTCACCAGAAAGTCGAGGGAGTTCGTCCCGCTCAGCGCGAGCTGGTACATGTCCTTCACCGCGCCTTCCGATGAGACATCCGCCTCGATGAGCTGGTAGTCGGCGCCGAGACCGTCCAGATATTCCCGGGCCTCCTTTTCCCGGCGACGGCCCTCCATACTGCTCCAGTCGCGGTCGTTGAGCACCACGCGGGCGCCGGACCGGGCCAGTCCCCAGGCTATCGATCGGCCGATTCCGGAACCCGCACCGGTTATCAGGGCGCTTTTTCCTGCCATCGGCAGCTGGTCGGTCATGGCTGGCCGGACCCCTCTCATCTGCTGGTGAGCCGCTCAGCCTGGCAAGCTCCCATATATCTCTGATCTACGTCGGAACGGTCACACATATACGGCTCATCAACGAATTATCTATACGCGAGAAAAACGAATGAGTCGTTCGATCCGGGCTTGACGTGGCGTTTCTGATGCTCATATGTTTCTGGGGCACCCCCGACGGATCGAGAGATGGAGGGAGGGAACCAAAATGCGAGCTCACAAGGTGTCGCTCCGTCCGCGTCTGGACAAGACGTCGACGAAGCAGCGGTAATTTCCGCTCATAAAAAGCAGGGCGGAGCACTTGCTCCGCCCTGCTTTGTCTCTCCGTACAAACCGTCCGAGAAACCCAGGAAAGGCCGAGATGCCGAGCTCGCCCACCGTCGTCGTACCTTCCGCACTGCCGACGATCGCGCTGCTGGACGAGCGGCTGCGCACGACCAGCATCTGCCTCGCCGCCCGCTACGGCTCCCGCGACGATCCGGCGGAGCACGGCGGCCTCGCCCATCTGCTGGAGCACACGCTGATGTCGGCCCCGCTGGACGGGCGTCCCTCCTTCTGCGAGCAGGTGGAACGGCTCGGCGGCCACGCCAACGCCGAGACCGGGCTCGACATCATGCTCTTCTACGCCCAGGTGCACGCCGACGACGCCGATACGGTGGCTCGGCTGCTGCACCAGGCCGTGCTCCGGCCCGAGTTGACCGAAGCGGTCCTCGACACCGAGCGCGACGCGGTCCTGCAGGAGCTCGCCGCGGCGCAGGCCGACCCGGGCGACGTCGTGCAGGACGCCTTCCTGGCCCGGCTGTTCCCCGGCCACCCGCTGGGACGGCCGGTCGGCGGCGACGTCGGACAGATCCTCCGGACCACCCTCCCCGACGTACTGGTCGGACACCGCACCAGGTTCCTCACCAGCGCCATGACGCTGGTCGTGACCGGGCCCCGGCTGCCACGTCTCGACGGCCTCGGGCGCACCGTGCCGGCCGCGGCCATCCCGCCGCCCGCCGAGTCCCTGCCCCCTCTCGCCGAGCCCGCGGACCCTGCCGTGACCTGGCCTGACGAGTACGGCTGGGTCTGCGTCGGAGCCCGCTCCACCGGGGCCGACGACCCGCGCCGCCGCCGCTTCGCGATCCTGGCCCAGTTGCTCGGCGACAGCCCCTCGTCCCCGCTCTACCGCAGACTGCGCAACGAGGCCGGACTGGCCTACACGTTCGCGTGCTGGGACCGCGGCTACCAGGAGGCGGGCGCATGGCGGGTCCTGGTCGGCATCGAACCGGGCAACGGTGAGACGGTCGTCGGCATCGTGCGCGAGATCCTGGCCGAACTGGCGTCCGCAGGACCCGACCCGGACGACCTGGCGGCCGCCCACCGACAGGCCAGGATGCGGCTGATCCTGGACAGCGAGTCGCCGCTGGACCATCTGCGCATGGTCGCCCAGCGCAGCCGCGCCGGCACCACCGCGTGGTCGTTGGCCACGGAGCTGGCGGCCCTGGACGCCGTCGACGCGGAGCAGGTCCGCGCGGCGGCGGCCGAGGTGCTGGGCGAACTGACCGTCGTCGTACGGCCGGAGGCGTCATGAGCACCCAGGCCACCGTCTCCCCCGCCTACCTCGCCTGGGCCCGAGAGCAGCGGATGCGGGCCGAGATCGACCACCACGTCTATGTGGCGGGAGCGCAGACCGACCCCGTCACCCGGGAACAAGGCTGTCTGGTGGAGTACGCCGCCCCTGAGCTGCTGGCCACTCCCGCCGCCCTGGCCGAGCTGGAACGGCAGCTCGCCGCCGCCCACCCCGAGGCCACGGCGTTGCTGCTGCGCGCGCCCGGCGACACCCGACTGCCCGCACCCTGGCGGCCGTCCCTCAGCTATGTGCGCCACACCGGCGCCGCCGCGCCGGCCCCCGGCCCGCCGGCCGGTCTCGGCATCATCCCGGCCGGACCGGAGCACGACGCGCTCATCGCGGGCTGGCTGGCCCGCGCGATCGCCGACGGCTACGGATACGGGCCCCAGGACGTGCGGACCGGAGAGCTCATCGACGCCGCGGCCACCGACGTACTCCACGCCCCCGGCCGGGTCTCCTTCCTGCTGACCCGTGACGGCCGCCCGGTCGGTCACGCCACCGTACTGACCGAGGCCCAGGACGAGGTCACCGGCACCGAGTTCGTCGACCTGTTCGACCTGCTGGTCGAGGAGAGCGACGTCGTACGCCCCGGCACCACGGCACTGGTCGCCGCGTGCGCCGCCCTCGCCGCCGAACGGGAACGGCCGCTGTTCGGCAACGTCGTGCACGACAGCGCCGGCCCCGACAGCGGCGCCCGGGTCGTGGCGTCCCTGCTGGAGCGCGGCTGGTGCCTCGACCACCGCTTCTGGCGCCGCCCCCGCCCCGACGAGGAGACCTCCGCATGAGTACCCGCGCCCGCGCCGACTCGGTCGATCTGCCGCTGCTGTACCGGCTGTTCGACCTCTCCCCCGACGACGACGTGCGCTTCCTGGTCCGCCGGGCCAGGGCCACCCGGGAGTCGCTCGTCCAACTGGTCCTCTCGGTCGCCGAGCGGGCCGGTCACCGGCTGGGCACCGGATCCACCGACGAACTGCGCCGCGCCCGGACCCGGGCCGACGGCTACCGCCGTCTGCACACCGCGGTCTCGGCCGTCCACCCCGTACGCGTGCTCAAGGGACCCGCGATCGCCCAGCACTACCCCGAAGGCGTCCTGCGGCCGACGGGCGACCTCGATCTGGTCGTCTCCGGCGAGAGGGAACTCTGGAACGTCGTCCGGGTGGTGCTCGACCACCAGACCGTCGACGCGATCGACTACTCCCTGGTCGACGGCGAGCACCGGCACATGATGGCCACCCTCTCCTGGGCGCCGCTGGACCCCCTGCTCGACCGCGATGCCAAGATCGAGGTGGGCACCGCCGCCTACTTCGGGGACGGCGCGATGCTGCCCGTACGCTCCCGGCCCCCGGCGGACGACGTGCTCACCAGCCTCCTCGCGATCGCGGAGGAACGCTTCCAGCGCGCTTTCCACGCCGTCGACGCGATCGACGCGATCGTCCTCTCCCAGGTCGGCCCGGACTCGGTCGTGGACGCCGAGGCGACGGTCCGCGAGTTCCGGCTGGCCCCGGAGGTCGCGGAGCTGCTCGCCCGCGCCGGACGGTGCGCGCCACTCGGCCCGTTCGACGAGCTCCGCCGACGCCTGGAGCCGGCCGCCGAACAGGAGCGGGAGCTGCGCGGCGCGGCCACCGCCCGGGGCGCCGCGGCCCAACGGATCCGCTACGGCATGGAGTTGCGCCGGGCCCACCGGTCCGACTGGCGGCGCGCGGTGGAGCACCACGCGGGCGGCGACACCCTGATGCTGACCCCGGTCGGCGACTACCTGCTGGTCGAGTCCGAACTGGTCGCGCCGGACCGCTATGAAGCGGCGCTCTCCGCCCTCCCCCACCTGCCCGAAGGACCACGATGAGTGCCATCGAGATACGTGCGCTGTGCCGCGACTACGGCGTGGGCCGGGCCAGCGACAGACGCACCCAGGCCCTCAGCGACGTGGACCTGACCGTCGAACTCGGCGAGGTGCACGGCCTGGTCGGCCCCAACGGCGCGGGCAAGACCACCCTGTGCAAGATCCTTTCGACCGTACTGGAGGCCACCTCCGGCAGCGCCAAGGTCCTGGGCCACGACGCCGCCACGGATGCGGCGGCCGTCCGCCGCCACATCGGGATCGTCTTCGGCGGCGACCGCGGTCTGTACGGACGGCTCAGCGCCCGGCAGAACCTGCGCTTCTGGGCCGCCATGTACGGACTGCACGGCGCCGCGCTGCGGCTGCGGGCCGACGAACTGCTGGAGCGCCTCGGCCTGGCCGACCGCGCGGGCGACCGCGTCGACACCTTCTCGCGCGGTATGAAACAGCGGCTTCACCTGGCCCGCGGGCTGGTCGGCGACCCGCGCGTGCTGCTCCTGGACGAGCCCACCGTGGGCATGGACCCGGTGGCCGCCCGCGACTTCCGCGGACTCGTCGGCGAAATGCGCGCGGAGCGCAGGACCGTGCTGATCACCACGCACGACATGGCCGAGGCCGAGGCGGTCTGCGATCTGGTGACCATGATCGACCGGGGGCGCGTGCTCCTCACCGACACACCCTCCGCCATCGGCGAGGTGGTGCCCCGTCACGAACGCGTGGTCGCGGGCGCGGTACCGGCCGAGACACGGCAGGCGCTCACCGAACTGCCGGGCGTCGTCTCCGTCGAGCGCGAGGCCTCCGGCCGGCTCCGGGTGGAGACCTCCAACGCCGCGGTGACCCGTACCGTACTGCGACTGCTGGTGGAGGCGGGCGTGTCCGAACTGTCCACCCAGCGGCCGAACCTGGAGGACGCCTACCTCCACCTCATCGGCGACCGCGGGATGGCGGTCGGCTGATGCGGATCTTCCTCACCGGCTTCCGGTTCCAGCTCAGGGTCGCCTGGGGCTCCCCGGACACCTTGCAGATCTGGGTCACCGCCCCGCTGTTCACACTGGTCTTCATGGCCATCGCGGAGCACGCGGAGCGGCCCGACCTCGCCCCGTTCGCCATCGTGTCCCCCACCCTCATGTCGCTGTGGACCCTGGCCCTGTTCATCGCCGGCGAGCTGATCGGCGACGAGCGCAGATCCGGCACCCTGGAAGCGCTGATCGCCGTACCGGCGCGGCTCTCCACCCTGGTGATCGGGCGGATCTGCGCGGTGACCACCCTCGGTCTGCTCTCCTTCGCGGAGGCGTGGCTGGTCGCCGGGCTCGTCTTCGACCGGTGGCTGGCGGTGCGCCACCCGCTCCCGTTCGTGCTGTGCCTGGTGGTGACCGCGCTGGCGATGGCCGCCACCGCGACCATCTTCTCCCCGCTGTTCATCCTGCTGCCCTCGGCCCGCACGGTTCAGAACACCCTCACCTACCCGTTCTACCTGCTCAGCGGTGTCCTCCTCCCCGTGGCGATGCTGCCCTTCTGGCTCCGTCCGGCGTCCCACCTGATCTTCCTCTCCTGGAGCGGCGACCTGCTGCGCGACAGCCTGGCCGCCCCGGCCCCGCACGACGTCGCCGCCCGCCTGGCCGCCGTCTTGGCACTGGGCGCCGCGAGCCATCTGATCGGAATGGCGCTGCTGCACCGCGTGCTGCGCCGAGTCCGCCGACTAGGAACGCTGTCCCACTCATGAGCCTCACGACATCGATCACCGCGCCCGCGCGCATCATCCGCTACAGCGCCGCCAACGCGCTGGCCGACATGCGCCACATGTACACCTGGAAGACCTGGACGTTCGGCTGGCTGGGCCGGATGCTGGCTCAGGTCACCTTCTTCGCCGTCTTCGGCCACGTCATCGGATCCGCCGACCAGACGCGCTATCTGCTCGTCGGCAACGCGGTCATGACCTGCGTCATCGAATCGATGATGGTCGTCGTCTCCACCACCTGGGAACGACGGGTCGGCACCCTCACCCTGCTGTCCGCGGCCCCGGCCCCGCTCTCGTGGGTGTTCATCGGCCGCAGCCTGCAGTGGCCGGTGAGCGGCACGGTCACCTCGCTGGTCGCGCTGTTCGGTCTCGGACCGGCGTTCGGGGTGAGCTGGCGGGCCGGGCAGATCCTGCCGGTGGTGGCACTGGTCGTCCTCACCGCGGCGAGCACCTACTGCTTCGGCCTGTTCGTCGCCGCGGTGGCCTTCAACGCCGACGGCGCCCGCAACATCATCTCCAACGCCACGTATCTGCTCATGATGGCGGTCTGCGGAGTCCAGGTGCCGACCTCGTACTGGCCCGACTGGGTACGGGCCGTGGCGCAGGCGATCCCCCTCACCCAGACCCTCAAGGCGATACGTTCCGTCAGCGGCGGCACCGGCCCCGCCCTGATCCCCGCCTGCTGGGCCGTGCTGCTCGGCATCGGCTGGCTCGTCGCGGCCTCCTGGATGTTCCGCCTGATGGCCCTCCGGGGCCGCCGCTCGGGCTCGATGGGAACGGGCGCCTGACGTGACCCGTACACACGCCACCCGCGTACCACCGACCGATGCCGTGGTCCTGGACTGCGACGGCACCCTCGTCGACACCCAGGCACACTGGGACCGGGCCTGCGCGGCCGTCTGCGCCCGGCACGGAGTGTCACTGGGCGACGCGGACCGACTGGCCCTGATCGGACTGCACCTCACGGAGCTGGGCCGGGCCCTGGGCCGACTGCTCGGCCGGCCGGCCGAGCACGAACCGCTCGCCGCACAGGTCCGCGCCTTCGTCGACGACAGCCTCGACGAAGGCGTCACCGCCATGCCGGGCGCGGCCGAGTTCGTCACCCGGCTGTCCACGAGCCGCCCGCTCGCGGTGGTCTCCAACTCGCCGCGCCACGCCGTCGTCCGCCACCTCGAACACGTCGGTCTCGCCGCCGCGTTCGAGCTGATCCTCGGCAGCGACGACGTCGACCGCCCCAAACCGGCCCCCGACCTCTACCGCACCGCCTGCGAACAGCTCCACGTCGCACCCGGCCGCGCGGTGGCGGTGGAGGACTCGGCGATCGGCATCCGCTCCGCCCGGGCCGCGGGCCTGTACGTGGTCGCCGTCCCCTCCTCCCCCGGCCCGGCCCTGACCGGCGACGCCGTCTATCCCACCCTGGCCGACCCGGGGCTGCTGCGGAGCCTGGCCCCGGGCCGGATACGGCTGCCGGTCAGCTGACCGCGGCCGCGAACATACCGACCTCGTAGGAACCACCCTTCTGGTGCACCATCACAGCGAGCCGGTTGGCCGCGTTGATCAGGGCGGTCAACGAGACCAGCGCGGCGATCTGGTCGTCGTCGTAGTGCTTGCGCACCTGGGCCCAGGTCTCGTCGGAGACACCCTGGTGGGCGTCGGCGAGCCGGGTGCCCTCTTCCGCGAACGCCAGCGCGGCCTGCTCGGCCTCGGTGAACACGGTGGACTCGCGCCAGGCAGCCACCAGGTTGAGCCGGACCGCGCTCTCACCGGCGGCCGCGGCCTCCTTGGTGTGCAGGTCGATGCACCAGCCGCAGCCGTTGATCTGGCTGGCGCGCAGCGACACCAGCTCCTGCGTCGACGCCGGCAGCGACGACTGGTGGATCACCAGGGCGGCGTTGGCGAACCGCTTGGCGAACTTGGAGCCGAGCTCGTTCTCGAACAGGTTGAACCGGGAGTCCATGACTTCGTCCTCACTCGTGGTGTTGCTCTGGACGACCAAGAGATGCCGGCGACGCGCTCCTTGTGACACGGCGGTCGTGTGACGAGCGCCACCGCTGATGGGTGTCACAAAACCGCGGGGTGCGGTGTCTTGTGCGCGTGACACCGTCAACAGCGGACAGGCAGGAGCAGCTGGTGAAGATCGAGCATGCCGAGCGGACCGAGGACACGGCCGGGGAGCTCACCGGCGGCGGACGCGCGGACGCCGCCACCGAGGCGTTCGTCAGCCATCGCAACCTGCTGTTCACCGTCGCCTACGAGATGCTCGGCTCGGCCGCCGACGCGGAGGACGTCCTGCAGGAGACCTGGCTGCGGTGGGCGGGCGTCGATCTCGCCGCGGTGCGGGACCGGCGTGCGTACCTGGTCCGGATCACCACGCGCCAGGCGCTGATCCGGCTGCGTACACTCGGCCGCCGCAAGGAGTCCTACGTCGGCACCTGGCTGCCCGAGCCACTGCTCACCACGCCCGACGTGGCCGAGGACGTCGAACTGGCCGACAGCGTCTCGATGGCGATGATGCTGGTCCTTGAGACGCTCACGCCGACCGAGCGGGCGGTGTTCGTGCTGCGCGAGGTGTTCGACATCGAGTACGACGAGATCGCCGAAGCCGTCGACAAGAGCCCCGCCGCGGTCCGCCAGATCGCCCACCGGGCACGGACACACGTCACGGCACGCCGCCCGCGCGGAACCGTCTCCCCGACCGAGACCCGGGACGCGCTGGACGCGTTCCAACGAGCGGCGGCAACAGGCGATCTGCAGAGCCTGCTCGACATCCTCGCGCCGGACGTCGTCTTCCTGGGTGACGGCGGCGGAGTCAAGCAAGCCGTCCTGCACCCCGTCATGGGGGCCGACAAGGTGGCCCGCCTGCTGGCCGCCGGGCTCGGCAGGATCAGCGCGTCGTCGCTGCGCCCGGCACAGGTCAACGCCTACCCTGCGCTGGTCCTCCGGCTCGACGGCGAGATCGACACCGTCGTGGCGGTGCGCATCGACGACGGCCTCATCACCGGCCTCTATGCCGTACGCAATCCCGCGAAACTCTCGCACATGCAGCAGGAGACCACCTTGCGCCGCTAGAACACGACGCGAGTCACCCCATACGACCGGTATCGGAGCGGTGCCGCCTCCGGTGTCGGCGCCGCCACTCATACGCTCTCCCGGTCCATCGCACCAGATCCCGGTGCAACGGGGCCTCGGCGGCCAACGCACGCGTCAAGCCGGTATCGGGGAGCAGCGCCACGCCGAAGATCTGTAATCTCCCCCCATGCCCACTACCCCGGTTCGTGTCCGCTTCGCTCCCTCCCCGACAGGAATGTTCCACGTCGGCGGGGCCCGGTCCGCTCTCTACAACTGGGCCGTCGCGCGGCAGTCCGGCGGCACGTTCGTCCTCCGTATCGAAGACACCGACGCTGCGCGCAACAAGCCCGAGTGGACGGACGGGATCATCGGCGCGCTCGCGTCGATCGGCATCTCCCAGGCCGACCCCGCCTTCGAAGGGCCGTACTTCCAGTCGCAGAACGCCGGCCGGCACCGCGAGGCCGCGCGGCAGTTGTACGCGTCCGGCCACGCGTACTACTGCGACTGCACCCGGGAACAGGTCCAGGAGCGGACCGGGTCGCAGCAGCTCGGGTACGACGGGTTCTGCCGGGAGCGCGCCCTGGAGTACGCGCAGGGGCGGGCGCTGCGGTTCCGTACGCCCGACGAGGGCGCGACCGTGGTCGTGGACCTGGTCCGGGGCGAGCCGGCGTTCCCGAACTCCGCCATCGAGGACTTCGTCATCGCTCGCGGCGACGGATCGCCGGTCTTCTTGCTCGCGAACGTGGTGGACGACCTGGCCGAAGGGATCACTCAGGTCATCCGGGGCGAGGAGCACCTGTCGAACACGCCGAAGCAGCAGCTGCTGTGGGAGGCGCTCGGTGCGACACCGCCGGTGTGGGCGCATCTGCCGGTGATCGTCAACGAGAAGCGCCAGAAGCTCTCCAAGCGGCGCGACAAGGTCGCGCTGGAGGACTACCTCGCCGAGGGCTATCTGCCGAAGGCCATGGTGAACTATCTGATGCTGCTGGGCTGGGGCCCCGGCGGCGACATGGAGATCCGGCCGCAGGAGGAGCTGGAGCGGCTGTTCCGGGTCAAGGACGTCAACGGCTCCTCGGCGTTCTTCGACGTGAAGAAGCTGTCCGCCTTCAACGGCGCGTACGTGCGCGATCTGTCGGCCGACGAGTTCATCGAGGCGTGCGGTCCGTGGCTGACCGAGCCGTACGCGACCTGGGCACCCGAGTCGTTCGACGCCGCCGCCTTCGCGACCGTGGCACCGCTGGCACAGACACGCATCACCGTGCTCGGCGAGATCACCAAGTACGTCGACTGGCTCTTCCTCGACGCGCCGGTGGACGACGAGGCGTCGTGGACGAAGGCGATGAAGCCGGGCGCCGCCGCGATCGTCAAGGACACCCGGGAGCGCTACGCCAAGACGTCGTGGGACACCGAGTCCCTCAAGTCGGCCCTGGAGGAGGTGGCCGAAGCCCACGACCTCAAACTGGGCAAGGCTCAGGCCCCCGTACGCGTCGCGGTCACCGGGCGGACCGTGGGCCTGCCGCTCTTCGAGTCCCTACAGGTCCTCGGCCGCGAGCGAACCCTCGCGCGACTGGACGCCGCGCTGACGAAGCTCACCGACTGACTTGGCCGAGGCCCGCCTCACCGGGCCCGGACTCGCTTACGGTCACAGTGACGCAATGAGCCACTGCTGGCTGAGATCCCCCGTGTCGGTCTGTTCGACGATCTTCGCACCGTCGCTGGTCGCGTTGCCGGCCACCCCGAGCACCTTCCCGGTGCTGACGCTGACGAGTTTCGCGTAACCGTCGCCGGTGGGCACCTGGCGCCACTGCTGGTTGGTGCCGCCGTTGGCAGGCCACTGGATGACCGGTGTGCCGTCGGTGGACGCGTTGCCCTGGATGTCGACGAGTTGGCCCGAGTGGACGTTGGTCAACGTGCAGATCCCGTCGGCGGCCGTGGTGCGGCGCCATCGCTGGTTGGCGCCGCCGTTGCCGCTCCACTGGTTCAGCTGCGCACCGGAAGCGGTTGACCAGTCCGGTACGTCGAGGAGTTTGCCGCTGCGCCGGTTGGTGAGAGTGCAGGGGGTTTCGACGAGGCTTGCCCGGAACGGGATGGGCTGCGGGCGCAGTTGGTGCAGGTCGAGGACGAGGATCTCGTTCTGTCCGGCGGTGAGCCACGGGGCGGGGCAGTACAGGCGCTGCTGGGGGCCGATCGACCAGTACCGGCCGAGGTTGTGGCCGTTGACCCAGACGGCACCCTTGGTCCAGCCGGACATGTCGAGGTAGGTGTCGCCGGTCTGGGCGAGAGTGACCGTTGCGCGGAAGAAGACGCCGGCGCGGCCGGGTTGGCTGATCTTCGGGCGCAGCGCCGCGACGAAGGCCTCGTCGACCGGCAGGGCGTATGTCTGCCAGTCGCTGAGCGTGCCGTTGAGCGGGCCCGCACCGGAGAGGGAGACCTGCTGGGTGATGCCCTTGCGGTCGACCAGGCCGTGGCCGAAATTCGTACGGCCCATGCCCTCGACGAGGATGTCCAGCGTGGGCCTCGGACCCGCCGATCCCAGCGCCAGACGCGAGCCCGTGGTCACCTTCAGCGGCGTCGCGTACGCCGAGGGGACCGCCGGACGGGAAATACCACCCTGGTAGACCCCGTCGAGGAAGACCGTGGCGTAGTCATGGACGGAGGTGACGTCGAGTGTGGCTCCCGCGTACCCGGAGAGGACCTTGCGGTAGAGCATGAACCCGGAGTTCTGCCCGTAGTTCTCCATGGGCTGCGGCGCCATGGTCTGCGCGGGTGGCAGCGCGGCGGGCAGGTTGTCCCACAGCGAGGCGTAGGCGCTCGGGATCGGGGCGTCGCTTCCGGTGCGTGTGATCGTGGGGACCGGTTCCGGCAACGGCGGCAGTGAGACGCCCGGGTAGCTTCCGATGAGTGAGCGGTACGCGGTGTACCGGGGCGCGGGCCGCCCCTGCTCGGTGATCGGCGCCCCGTAGTCGTAGCTGGTGATGTCGGCGGTGTAGCCGCTTCCGTCGTCGTTCGCGTTGGCACCGGCCCAGTAACCGAAGTTGGTGCCGCCGTGCACCACATAGAGGTTGAACGACTGCCGGGCGTTCATCAGGTCCCGCAGCGCCCCGGAGAGGTCGGTGTCCTGCCCGGCGAAAGCGCCCTCGCCCCAGTGGGTGAGCCACCCCGGGTAGAGCTCCCCCGACATCGCCGGGACCCGCGGGTACGCCGTGCGGCAGGCCCTGATGTCCGAGGAGGTCCCGCCGCTGAGACCGATCGCCCCGCCGGTGACGTTCGTGTGGTTCGCCACGACCTGGCCGAGCCCGTCCTGGGTGTAGAACGGCCCCTCCACACCTGCCCCGAGCCACAGTTGGCGCAGCTGCTCCAGGTATGTGCCGTCGCTGCCGTACGAGCCGTACTCGTTCTCGATCTGCACCATCAGGATGGGGCCACCGTTGGCGGCCATCAGCGGCCGGACGACCGGGGCGATCGCCTTCACGTACCGGACCACGGCCGCCATGTAGTCCGGGTCCTGGCGCGAGTTCACCCGCAGCCGGATCGACGGCTTCTTCAGGAGGTACGAGGGCAGTCCGCCCAGATCCCATTCGCCGCAGACGTACGGGCCAGGGCGCAGCAGCACGTACATGCCCTCCTGCGCGCAGAGCCGGATGAAGGCGGCGAAGTCGCGCCGGTCAGTGGTGAGGTCGAAGACGCCGGGCCGCTCTTCGAGGTAGTTCCACATGACGTAGAGCGCGATGGTGTTGAGGCCCATGGCTCTGGCCATTTGGATGCGGTGGCGCCAGTACGGTACGGGGATGCGAGCGGGGTGCATCTCACCGCTGCGGATCTGGAACACGGCGCCGTCGAGGACGAATTGGGACCCGTCGGGAGAGAAGCCGAAGGTGCGACCGGTGGCGAAGGCGCGGCTGCCGGAGACGGCCATCGCGGCCGCGGGGCTCAGGGCGGCGGCGAGCAGCAGGGTGCGTCGGTGCATACGTACTCCCCGGGAGCGGCAGACGGACTGCGGGCGGTCATGAGGCATTCGGCGGCACGTGAGGCGAGCGGAACGACACGCGTCTCCGTGTCGCGCTGCGCCGCAACGTATTTAATCGATCAAGAAGCGTCAAGAGCGCACGTAATCAAACATGCCGTCTAGGGAAGCCGCGCCTGCGAACCCCCGCGAACACCCGGCCGTGATCAACTCAAGCTGACTGCACGGTGATTGAAGATGCTTCAAACTCCGCGCTACGATGCACCATCAATCACGCCATGGCCGCACGTCCCCTTCTCACCACAGAGGAGCTCCCCGTGCCACGCCCCCCACGTTCACCACGCATACGCACCGCCCTGACCGCATTCGCCGCGGCCCTGCTGTGCGCGCCGCTCGCGACGGCGACCGGCGCGCACGCCTCCCCCGCGCCCCCCGCGTCACCCCGGCCCCCCGTCTCCGCAGCAGCCCAAGGGCCGGCCCCCACCCCGCCGATGGGCTGGAACGACTGGGCCCACTACCAGTGCGGCGTCACCGAGCAGACCGTCACCGCCAATGCCGACGCCCTCGTCTCCACCGGCCTGGCCGCCAAGGGATACACCACGGTGACCGTGGACGACTGCTGGACGACCCGGTCCCGGGACGCCGACGGGAACCTCGTCGCCGACCCCGTGAAGTTCCCGCACGGCATGGCCTGGCTCGGCTCGTACCTCCACGCCCGCGGGCTCCGGTTCGGCATCTACGAGGACGCGGGCTCGTCGACCTGCGGCGGCTATCCCGGCAGCGGCCGACCCCAGGGCGGCGGCGCGGACCACTTCGCCCAGGACGCCGCCGCGTTCGCCTCCTGGGGTGTGGACTACCTCAAACTCGACGGCTGCAATGTGTACGTGGCCCCGGGCCAGACGCAGGAGCAGGCGTACCGGCAGGCGTACGACGCCCAGGCGGCGGCGCTGCGCGGCTCGGGCCGCGACATCGTGTTCTCGGAGTCGGCGCCCGCCTACTTCCAGAACGGCGAATGGGGCGACTCCACCTGGTTCGACGTGCTGTCCTGGGTCGGCTCGGACGGCCAGCTCTGGCGCGAGGGCTGGGACATCGCCACCTACGATCCCGCGCGGCCGAACACGAGCCGCTGGTCCAGCGTGCTCGCCAACTACGGCTACAACCGCTGGATCGGCCGCTACGCCTCACCGGGCAACTGGAACGACCCGGACTTCCTGATCGCGGGCGCGGGCGGGCTCACCGACGACGAATCCCGCAGCCAGGTCGCCCTGTGGTCGATGATGGCCGCGCCGCTCATCCTCTCCTCGGACGTCGCCAAACTCACCCCCGCGGCCCGGTCCGCACTGGGCAACACCGAGCTGATCAAGGTGGACCAGGACAGCCTCGGCCGGCAGGCGGGCGTGGTGTCCACGGACGGCAGCACCGACGTGCTCGCCCGGCCACTCGCCAACGGGGACCGCGCGGTCGCCGTACTCAACCGGAGTGCGACCACCCGTACCCTCTCCACCGCGCTCGCCGACATCGGCCTGCCGGGCTGCACGGTGACCGCCAAGGATCTGTGGACCGGCGCCACCTCGACCGCCGGCGGCAGCCTGACCGCGACCGTCCCCGCCCACGGCACGGCGGTCTGGCGCCTCACCCCGCGCAGCGACTGCGGCGCTGCCGTCCCCACCGGCCAGCTCACCGGAAACGGCGCCAAGTGCGCGGACGTCACCCGCAGCGGCACCGCCGACGGCACCCAGGTGATCCTCTACACCTGCACCGGCAACCCCAACCAGCGCTGGACCACGGGCACCGACCGCGCCCTGCGCTCACTCGGCAAGTGCCTCACCGCGAGCAACACCACCGCCGGCAGCCCCGTCACCCTGTCCACCTGCACAGGCACCACCGCCCAGCAGTGGACCGCCGACCCCGGCGGCACACTCCGCAATGCCGCGAGCGCGCTGTGCCTGGACGTGTACGGCGGCGGCACGGCCGACGCGACCAAGCTCGACACATGGACATGCGGCCACCTCCAGGCCAACCAGGTCTGGTCACTGCCCAACTGACAAGCGGTCACGTCAACGGCACACCGCCGAGGCCGCGACCTCCCAGCCCGCCGGGCCGCGTACGGTCCGGCGGGCTGCGGCGCCGCTGCTACCGGCCGAACCGAACACTCAAGAAGCGCAGCCCCTTCGCAGCCGTCTGGCCGGGCTCCGCCGTCCCGGCGAGACGGTCAGGGCGACGCTCAGCCCGACGAGAGACGACGAACGGACGGATAAGAGGCATTATTGATCCCCTGTTGAACAACGAACGGCAAAGCGGAAGTGCTTCACCCACACAACGACACTCAGCCGTGGGCGACACGAGCGGCCCGCTTCATCTGATCGTCGGACGGCGGTCAGGGGCGGGGGCTGCGGAGCCGGCCCCCGGGTATACCGAGGTGCGGGAGCCGGAATTCGTTTGACTTGGAGTGCACTCCAGCACCTAGCGTCCTGAACAGATGGTTTCGAGTTCAGGAGGCAACAGTATGAGCACTGTCCCCACCCGCTACCTGGGCAGCCTGGCGGTCTCCGCGCAGGGCCTCGGCTGCATGGGCATGAGCCACGGCTACGGCGCCACGGACGACACGCAGTCGATAGCGACACTGCACCACGCCCTCGACCTCGGGGTGACCTTGCTGGACACCTCCGACTTCTACGGTTCCGGTCACAACGAGGAGTTGATCGGGCGGGCCATTGCCGGGCGGAGCCGTGACGAAGTAGTGGTGGCCACCAAGTTCGGCTTCGCCAACAGCCTGGGCGAGCCCACCCGCATCCGCGGGGACGCCGCCTACGTGCGGCAGGCGTGCGAGGCGTCGCTACGCCGGCTCGGGGTCGACCACATCGACCTCTACTACCAGCACCGGGTCGATCCGACGGTGCCGATCGAGGAGACCGTCGGCGCCATGGCCGAGCTGGTGCGCGAGGGGAAGGTACGCCACCTCGGGCTCTCCGAGGCCGGTGCCCGGACGATCCGGCGGGCGCACGCGGTGCACCCGATCGCGGCGCTGCAGAGCGAGTGGTCGCTGTGGACCCGCGATCTGGAGGCGGAGATCGCCCCGGTCTGCCGGGAACTCGGCATCGGCCTCGTCCCGTTCTCCCCGCTCGGCCGTGGCTTCCTGACCGGCCAGTACAGCTCGGTCGAAGGACTGGACGCCACCGACATCCGGCGCAGCCAGCCGCGCTTCGCCGACGGCAACCTCGACCGGAACCTGGCGATCGTGGCGAAGCTCAACGAGCTGGCCGCGGCAAAGGGCATCACCGCCGGGCAGCTCGCCCTGGCCTGGGTGCAGCACCGGGGCCAGGACGTGGTGCCGATCCCCGGCACCCGGCGTCAGCGTTACCTGGAGGAGAACCTCGCGGCCCTGACCGTCGAACTGTCCCCGGAGGACCTCGCCGCCATCGAGGCCGCCGCCCCGCGTGAGCAGATCGCCGGCACCCGCTACGACGCCACCAGCCTCACCTTCGTCGACAACTGAGCCGCTGCTGAACCCGTACGGCCGTGTCCCAGCCTCGGGGGAGCGCCCCGGCGACCGAAGTGGCTGCTCCGAGGCCGTGGGCCGGTCTGCGAGGATGTGCCGTATGACGGTGCGCGGCAGAAATCATGTGACGGTGACCGGTCGGCCGGGGGGGCCGGTGGTGATGCTGGCGCACGGGTTCGGGTGCGACCAGAACATGTGGCGGCTGGTGGTACCGCTTCTGGAGCCGCACTTCACCGTGGTGCTCTTCGACCATGTGGGAGCCGGGCGTTCTGATCTGTCGGCGTGGAGCCCGGAGCGCTATTCCTCACTGGAGGGGTATGCCGAGGACGTACTGGAGATCTGCCACGATCTGGCGCTCGGGCCGGTGACGTTCGTGGGGCACTCGGTGAGCGCGATGATGGGCGTACTGGCCGCGGCGCGGAAGCCGGAGGCGTTCGCCCGGCTGGTCCTGCTCGCCCCGTCTCCGTGCTTCATCGACCATCCGGATACGGGTTATCGGGGCGGCTTCAGCGCCGAGGACATCGATGAACTGCTGGAGTCGCTGGATGCGAACTATCTGGGCTGGTCGGGCGCCATGGCGCCGGTGATCATGGGGAATCCCGAGCGTCCGGAACTGAGCGAGGAGCTGACCAACAGCTTCTGCCGCGCCGATCCGGACATCGCCCGGGTCTTCGCCCGGGTGACGTTCCTGTCCGACAATCGCGAGGACCTCGCCAAGGTCACCGTGCCCACCCTGGTCGCGCAGTGTTCGAGTGACGCGATCGCGCCCCCGGAGGTCGGAGCCTTCGTCCAGGCTCAGGTTCCCGGCAGCCGACTGGTCACGCTCAACGCGACCGGGCACTGCCCCCAGCTCGCCGCACCCGAGGAAACGGCTGCCGCGATCACCGCCTTCGCGCGAGCGGGCCACTGATGTACCCGGCCAACGGCGGCGACAGTGGCGAGTACCGGACTCCCGGAAAGCAGCCGGGTGACGACGGCGCCGCGTTCTCCGCCTTGCTGGAAGACAGTGCCGAGGACCTGTACGAGCATGCGCCGTGCGGCTACCTCTCCACACTCCTGGACGGCACGATCGCGAAGATCAACACGACACTGCTGGACTGGCTGGGCCACGCACGGAACGACGTGGTGGGCCGCAGGACGTTCTCCGACCTGCTCACGGTGGGAGGCCGCCTCTATCACGAGACCCACTTCGCTCCCCTGCTGCGCATGCAGGGCGAGGTCAGCGGGATCGCCCTGGAGCTCAAGGCCGCCGACGGCAGCCGTCTGCCGGTGCTGGTGACGTCCACGGTCAAGACGGGCAGCGACGGGCAGCCGCTGCTCATCCGCACCACCGTCTTCGACGCCCGCGACCGCCGCGCGTACGAGACCGAACTGCTGCGCGCACGCCGGGAAGCGGAACGCGAACGCGAGGAACTCAAGCGCCTCAACGCCACCCTGCAGCAGACCTTGCTGCCCCCGGCCCTGGTGAGCGTGCCCGGCCTGGACGTGGCCGCGCACTACCACATCGCCTCCACGGACGAGGTCGGCGGCGACTTCTACGACCTGTTCCCCCTCGCCGGCGGAGCGTGGGGACTGTTCCTGGGCGATGTCTGCGGCAAGGGCACCGCCGCCGCGGCCCTCACCTCCCTCGCCCGTTACACCCTGCGCGCCGCCGCCGTCTACGACCCCGACCCGGCCGCCGTCCTCGCCAACCTCAACACCGTCCTCAACCACGAATACAACGGCACCGACCCACGGTTCTGCACCGTCATCTTCGGACTGCTCACCCCCGACGACGACCGGGACGGTTTCCGCATCACGCTGGCCAGCGGCGGTCACCCTCCGGCCCTGTTGATACGAGCCGACGGCAGCGCCGACTATCTGCCCACCCCCGGAGGGCAGCTCATCGGCGTCCTGCCCGACGTCGACATCGCCACCACGGCCGTCCGCCTGGACCCCGGCGACACCCTGCTGCTCCACACCGACGGCCTCACCGAAGCCCACACCGCGCAGATCGGTGGCGGCGACCGCTACGGGGACGAAGCCCTCCTCGACTTCGCCCGCGCCCTGGGACCGACGACCGCCGCCCACACCGTCACCGCGGTCCGCGCCCTGCTCGACACCCTCGGCACCGGAGTGGACGACGACACGGCCGTCCTCGCCATCAGCGTGCCCCGAGCCCCCAGCGGAGAGCAGCAGTGACCGAACTGACCGTCCGCACCCGCACCACCCCCGCCGGGCCCGTCATCGAACTGGCCGGAGAGCTCGACCACGACAGCGCCGCCGACGTACGCGCACTCCTGCGAGGCCTGGAACTCGGGGCAGGCCGGCAATTGGTCATCGACCTGAGCGGCATCACCGTCTGCGACTCCAGCGGTATCACCGTGCTGCTCGCCGCCCGCAACCACGCTCTCGATGCCCGGGCGGGCATCGCCCTGGCCACCGTCCCCGCTCGGGTCAGCCGCATCTTCCACATGGTCGGCCTCGACCAGGTGTTCCCCACCTACCCCACCGCACAAGCAGCCGAAGCCGCCTGGACGCCGCCCCCGACCCATCCGTGAACGGGGGCGCGATTGTCTCCGGCGTGTCCACGTGCCGGCCGCGTTGGACCAGCCACGCGGGCCTCGCGTGCCGCTACTCGTCGGTTTGGGGCAGATTCCCCTTGGCGTCGTCGTACGTGCCGTCGCCCTTCGGCTCCGCCGGGGCGTACACCAAGTGCAGTACCCCGGTCTGGAACGCCTCGGAAGAGATCAGCCTCAGCGGTACCGACGCCTCGCCCTCGTCGAACAGCCGCATGCCCTTGCGCACGGCGAGCGGGTGCACCAGCAGATGCAGCTCGTCCAGGAGGCCGGCCGCCAGAAGCTGGCGGACGACCGAGATCGAGCCGCTGAGGGCGATGTCCCCGCCGGGCTCGTTCTTCAAGGCGGTGACGGCGTCAACGAGGTCGCCCTCCAGCTGCTCGGAATTCCGCCAAGTGAACTCCAGTTTCCGGCTCGACGCCACGATCTTGCGTGCGTCACCGAGCGTCTTCGCGAAGCCCGCGTCCTCGCCGCCGGCCGCCTCGCGCTCCGGCCACGCCCCGGCGAAGCTGTCGTAGGTCCTGCGGCCGAACAGGACGGTGTCGGCCGTGCCGAGCATCGCGCCGACGGCCGCACCCATCTCGTCGTTGAAGTACGGGAAGTGCCACTGATCGGGCGCCTCCACGACCCCGTCGAGCGAGATGAAAAGGCCAGCCGTGATCTTCCTCATGATGTTCCTCCCAGAAGGTTCGCCGTTGCGGTCTGCTCCAGTAAGACGGCGCAGGGCACGGGAACTCATCGGTGGCGACAAGGTCGATTTCACGGCGGCACGACGACCTCGCCCGCTGGCTTGTTCGCGCTCTGTGACCGCGGCGGCGAATACGTTGAAGTGGTGTCCGAACAGCACCGGCAGAACAGCACCGGCACCATCGCGCAAGGAGCACCACTCATGCCGTACGACCGCGCATCGAGTTCCGAGCAGGCAACCCGCAGCTACTACGACACCGCCGACGTCGACGCCTTCTACGACGCCGTGTGCGGGCGAGGACATCCACACCGGGATCTACAGCCATGACGAGGAGTCGATCGCGACAGCCTCGCGCCGCACGGTCGAGCAGGCCGCGGACAAGGTGAGCGGTCTGCTCACCGCAGACAGCACAGTGCTGGACCTCGGGTCGGGCTACGGGGGCGCCACCCGCTATCTGGCCGACCGCTTCGGGTGCCACGTCGTCGCCCTCAACCTCAGCGAACCCCAGAACGAGCGCCACCGCGCCACGAACGCCGCGCGCGGCCTCGGCGCTCTGATCGAGGTCGTCACGGGATCCTTCCACGCCATCCCCTTCCCTGACCGCCGCTTCGACGTCGTCTGGTCCCAGGAAGCCTTCTGCCACAGCGGCGACCGCACCCAGCTGCTCAGCGAGGCCGTACGCGTCCTCAAGCCGGAAGGGGCTCTCGTCTTCACCGATCTGATGGCCGCCGAGGACGTCCCCGTCCGCACGCTGCGCCCCGCCGTGTCGCGGCTGGGCGTGGACGCCCTGGCCACCCCGGACCTCTACCGCCACACGCTCGCCGGACTCGGCCTGTCCCGCACCGACTTCGACGACCGCAGCGGCCAAGTCCTCACCCACTACGAACGCCTCACCGCGGAGACCCACCGACGAGAGCACGAGCTGCGTCAGATCATCAGCCCCGCGTACGTCGACGGTCTGCTCGCCAATCTGCCGCTGTGGGTGGACGCGGCCCACCGCGGGCATCTGCGCTGGGGCATCTTCCACTGCCGCCGCGCCTGAACCCCGGTTCCGCCCGCCCCGCGTGGGTGGTTCGGAGCAGCCAGTCATGCGCCGGGCGCCACAGCGGTGACCAAGCGCTGTTCCACTGAGCGGACCGGCACCCGTACGCGTTCACGCCGCATGCAAAGCCACCGTCGGATGCAGACGCGAGGCGCGGATCGCCGGGTAGAGGCCCGCGATCACGCCGATCAGGAGGGTGGCGGCCAGACCGCCCGCCAGGGACCAGGGTGGGACCACCGTCGTCCATCCCTGGGCCCGGGCGAAGCCGTACGTCGCCGCCGTGCCCAGCAGTGCGCCCGTCACCCCGCCCAGCACCGACAACAGCAGTGACTCGGTGAGGAACTGGAGGCGGATGGCGTTGCGGGTCGCGCCCAGGGAGCGGCGCAGGCCGATCTCCTGGCGGCGTTCCAGGACGGAGATGACCATGGTGTTGGCGACGCCCACCCCGCCGACCAGCAGGGCCACCGCGCCCAGGCCGAGCATCAGGGTCGTCAGGCCCTCGTCGGTGGCGGCCTTGGCGGCCAGCGCGTCAGAGGGGCGGGAGATCTTGATGCCTGCCTGGCTGCCGGGGTTGATACTGCGGGCGAGGACCGCCCGTACGTCCTCCACCGAGTCGTCCGTGGACCGCTCGAAGATGGTCGTGGGGTGGCCGTCGAAGCCGAAGTAGCGCTGGGCGGCGGGGAATCCGACCATGGCCACCCGGTCCAGGGTGGGGACCAGCTCGATCGGTTTGAGGATGCCGACGACGACCACACGTGTGTCGTTCATCATGATCGTCTCGCCGGTGCGGGTGATGCCGAGGCGCTCCGCCGCCACCGCGCCGAGGACCGTCGTCGGGAGGCGTTCGCCCGCCGCGGTCAGCCAGACGCCCCTGTGAACCTCGCCGCCGAGCGCGGACAGCAGGTCGAGGCGGGCCGCCTGGGTGGTGACGCCGGCGGTGCGCTCCTCGGGGACCACGTCGCTGCGGCGGATGCGCGCGTCGACGTTGGCGGTGGCCGTGGCGTGCCGTACCGGGCCGATGCGCTCGACCATCGCGACGGCGTTCTCGGGGAGCTTGACCGGCCGGCCCGTACCGTCGTCGTCCGCCTCGGCGGTGAGGAGGTTGGTGCCCAGGCGGTCGAGCCGGGCCATCAGGTCCGCGCGACTGGACTCGGACAGACCGACGACCGCGACCATGGTCGCGATGCCGATGGCGATGCCGAGCGCCGAGAGCACCACGCGCGCCCGCCGCGCGAGCAGACCGACCGCGCCGACGCGGAGGATGTCGCCGGGCGTGAGGCGGGAGGGCTTGAGGTCGTTCT
This sequence comes from Streptomyces sp. NPDC059994, assembly GCF_042737755.1. NCBI lineage: Bacteria > Bacillati > Actinomycetota > Actinomycetes > Kitasatosporales > Streptomycetaceae > Streptomyces > Streptomyces sp. NPDC059994. Next base: position 20,517 of record NZ_JBHWUR010000038.1, on the reverse strand, counting down.
TCATCAGCGGACTTCCCCCGTAAGGAGCGTGGATCGGGAGTCCGAGACGATCTCGCCGTCCTTGAAGCGGACCCGGCGCGGCAGCGAGTCCGCGATCGTGTGGTCGTGGGTGATCACGCAGATGGTGGTGCCGGACGCGTTCAGCTCGTGCAGCAGCTCCATGACGATCTCGCCGGACGCGGTGTCCAACGCGCCGGTGGGTTCGTCCGCCAGCAGCAGCCGGGGCTCGCCCACCAGGGCGCGGGCGATGGCGACGCGCTGCTTCTCGCCGCCGGACAGCTCGTTCGGCGTGTGCGAGAAACGGTGGTCCAGGCGCACCTTGGCGAGCGCATCCCGTGCCCGCTGACGCCGCTCCTTCAGCGGTACGCCCGCGTACAGCAGTCCGTCAGCGACGTTGTCCACCGCGTCGCGCCCCGCTGCCAGATGGAAGTGCTGGAAGACGAAGCCGATATGGCGGGCGCGCAGTGCGGAGAGCCGGGAGTCGGAGAGCTCGGACACGTCGTACCCGGCGACCCTGACGGTTCCCGTGGTGGGCCGGTCGAGGGTGCCGATGACGTTCAGCATCGTGGACTTTCCGGAGCCGGACGGGCCCACGACGGCCACCAGTTCGCCCTCTTCGACGGTGAGGTTCACTGCGCGCAGTGCGTGGACGCCGCCCGGGTACGACTTGGTGGCGTCCCGCAGTTCGATCACGGGGGACGGCGTCATGACGTCGCCACTGCGACCTGGACGCCCTCGCGCACGGCCGGGCCCGAGACCTCGATCCGCCCGTCGGCGGTCATGCCCGTCTCCACCCGCACCATCTTCGAGGTGACACCCTGGACGATCTGGAGGCCGTAACCGCCGTTCTCGCCGCGCAGCGCGACGACCGCCTCGACGGGGACCGCGAGGACTCCCTTGTGTGCCTCGCTGACGAACTTCACGCTCGCCGACGCCTTGGCATCCTCGCCGGAGACGGCGCTCGCACCGCCGTCCAGGACGATCTCGACGGTGATGCCCTTTGGAGCGCTTGCACCGGCCCCGGAGCCGGGCTCCTCGGAGCGCACCGTCCCGGTGACCCGTCCGGCCACGGTTCTTCCGCTCGGCAGGGTGACCTCGACCCTGGTGTTCTTGGAGGTGAGCGCGCCGTCGGTCTGCTCCAGTTGGGCCCGTACGACGGGCTGGGTGGCGGCGATCGTCACCACCGTTCCACCCGGCGCGATCTGGTCGGCGAGCGCCGCGTCGGCGGAGACCACCTTGACCTGGCCGGGCTGGAAGACGACATCGCCCTTGCCCACCCTGCCGGTGCTCTCCCGGTTCAGGGACTTCTGCCACCGCTTGACGGCGGCCTCGGTGTACTTGTCGTACTCGGTGTCGACGTAGAGCCCGGCCCCATACCCCAAGTCCCGCAGATTGTGCTCCAGTTGGAGGACGTCGCTGCCCCGGTCGCCCGCTTTCATCTCGCGGAACATCGGGACGGGGCCGTAGAGGAGGGTGACGGGCTTGTCGTTCAGCTCGTAGAGCGCCTGCCCCGTCTTCACCGTCCTGCCCTCGGAGGCGGCCACCGTGACCGTCCCCTCGACGGCGGATTTGACGGCGCGGCGCTGCGCGAAGTCGAGCTTGCCGTCGACCGTCTTGGACAGGACGAGGTCGGTGCGTACGACCTTCGCCGTGGCGGGCGGCAGGTCGCCACCCCTGGCGGAGGCGCCCCCGTCGCCGTCGCCGCCGAAGAGCAGGGCTCCCCCGGTGACCGACGCGGCGACGGCCGCCGCGCCGAGCGCGAGGAAGGCGGTGCGGCGCGTCACTGCATGCCGTCCAGACCGTCGAGCAGCTTCGGCTCGCACGCCTTGCGGGCCTGCTTGTACGAGGGCGACTCGGTGTCGATGGAGCGGGACACCGGGTCCGGGTCGCCGCCCGGCTGGGCGTTGCCGCCGCTCATGGTGGGGTTGGCGAACTTGGAGACGCCGTGGTCCCGCATGCACTGGGCGTGCGCGAGCATCGACTCGTACGCCTTCTGCTGGTCGCGCTTGGGCTCGGCGTTCATGGCGTCCCGGAGCTCGGCGACGCACGTGCCGTTCTTGCCGCCCTTGATGCCTTCGTTGCGGCCGGGCCGGGAGCCGATCTCGTTGACCTTCGCCCAGTCCAGATAGCCGCTGAGCTTGGGGTCGGGGAAGTCCTGGTGGCCGCCCTTGACGCGCATGCACTGGACGTACTTCATCTGGGCGTCGTAGAAGGCGCTCCTGCCCGCGGGCCGGGTGCTCGGCCCGCTCTCCCCCTTGGCGGCGCTCGCGGCGGGCGCCTCGGGCACATCGGCGATCGCGTCGTCCTTCTTCCCTGAGCCGGCGCTGTCGTCACCGCTGCCGCAGGCGCCGCAGAGGGCGAGGACGGGCACGGCCACGAGGACGGTCATGCGCGATGCGGCGGAGACGCGAGCGTGGGGGCGGTTCATCCTGTTCGTCCTGAGAAAGCTCATGCGCTTCACGTTCGCCCTCGCGGATGATGACCTGTCCATGGCCATGTGATGGGAACGTAACAATGCCTCCGACCTGCACCTCCGCCCTCGTACGGAGTAGGCGGAAGCGGGCCCGGCGTGGTCATAATCGGCCCCATGCCGCATGTGCTGCTCATCGAGGACGACGCGTCCGTACGGGACGGAATGGAGCTCGTGCTGCGCCGGCACGGGTACGGCGTGGCCACCGCCGCCACCGGCGAGCAGGCCCTCGCCCTGCTCGCCGAGGAGCGCGGCGCCCGGATCGAGCTGGCCGTACTGGACTTGATGCTGCCCGGCATGGACGGCTTCGAGGTGTGCCGCCGCATCCGTGCCCGCTCGGCGACCCTGCCGGTCATCATGCTGACCGCGCGCGGCGACGACTCGGACATCGTCACGGGCCTGGAGGCGGGCGCCGACGACTATGTGGTCAAGCCGGTCACCGCACCCGTCCTGGAGGCCCGCATCCGGGCCGCGCTGCGGCGCGCGGAACCGTCCGGGCAGAGACGGGAGGGGGACTCCGGCCTCGCCGGGCTGGTGATCGACCGCGCCGGACTGGCCGTCACCAAGCACGGCGTCGCGGTCGCGCTGCCGCCCACCGAGCTGCGGCTGCTGCTCGAACTGTCGGCCTCCCCCGGCCGGGTCTTCAGCCGCGAACAGCTCCTCGAATCCATCTGGGACCACACCTTCCTGGGCGACTCCCGGCTGGTGGACGCGGCGGTCGCACGGCTGCGGGCCAAGCTGGAGGACATACCGGCGAAGCCCCGGTACGTCCAGACCGTGCGGGGCTTCGGCTACCGCTTCGGGCCGCTGTGAACCGTACGGACACGGGCAAGCACACGGTGAACCGCTCGGAGGGGAGCGAGCGCACGACCGCCAAGTGGCGCTCCCGGCGGCTCATCGGCGGGCTGCGCACCCGGCTCGTCGTCACCTTCGTCGTGGTCGCCCTCATCAGCGCGGTGACCGCGACCGCCCTCGCCTACCGGGACGCCCGTACCGCCGTCCTCCAGCGCACCCAGAACACCGCCGTGAACGACCTCCGCAAGCGGGTCACCGCGGTCGCCGCCGACTTCGACCTGCCGCCCGACCAGCACTCGCTGTCCCGCTTCGCGGCGACGGTCTCGGACGGCATCGGCGCCCGCATCGTGGTGGTCCGCTACCAGGACCTCGTCGCCACCTCCGACTCGCTCGCCGACACCCGGGCCCGGATCAGCACCGAGCTGCGCGCCGCCGTGCACACCGGCAAGGCGACCCGGTTCCAGCGGGTGATGTGGCGGGGCGAGCCCTATCTGACCGTCGGCATGCCCGTGACGTACGCCGACGGGGACCACCGTGCCTCCGGTCTTGAGGTGTACGCGATCACCGATCTGCGGGCCGAGCGCGACGACACGGCAGCCCTGCTCGACTCCGTACGGGCGGGCACCGCACCGGTGGTGCTGCTGGCCGCCGTTCTCGCACTGCTGGCCGCGGGAACGGTCCTGCGTCCGGTACGCAAGCTGAGCCGGGCCACCCGTGAGCTCGCGACCGGAGACCTCGGCAGCCGGGTCGCCGTCACCGGGCACGACGAACTCGCCGACCTGGCCCGGACGTTCAACGAGACCGCCGACGCGCTCCAGGCCTCCGACGCGGAACTGCGCGAGCAGGAGGCGAAGGCACGCCGCTTCGTCGCGGACGTGTCGCACGAGCTGCGCACACCGCTCGCGGCGATGACGATGGTGGCGACCGTCCTGGAGGAGGACGCCGACCAGCTGCCGCCGGACGCGGCGCGGGCGGCCCGTACCGTCGGCGCGGAAACGGCACGGCTGTCCCGGCTGGTCGAGGATCTGATGGAGATCTCCCGCTTCGACGCCAAGGCGGCCCGGCTGAACGCCGCCGAGACCGACCTCGCCGACACCGTACGGGCGTCCCTGGCACTGCGCGGCTGGACGCACCGGGTGCACACGCGCCTGCCCGAGGGCGTACGGGCGGTCGTCGACCGGCGCCGCATCGACGTGATCGTCGCGAACCTGGTGGGCAACGCGCTGCGGCACGGGGCCCCGCCGGTCACCGTGACCCTGGCGACGGTGAGCGCCGCGGACGGGAAGTGGCTGACGCTGGAGGTCGCCGACCGTGGCCCCGGGCTTGCACCGGAGGCCCGGGAACGGGTCTTCGACCGGTTCTACAAGGCGGACGCGGCCCGCACGCGCGGCGCGGCCGACGACAGCGGACAGGGCAGCGGCCTCGGCACGGCGATCGCGCTGGAGAACGCACGTCTGCACGGCGGCACGATCGAGGTGGCCGACGGGCCGGGGGGCGGCGCGGTGTTCACCCTGCGGCTACCCGCACGACGCACCGAAGGGGACACCGGGTGAAGGGCCGCCGGGGAGCCGTGGCCGCGGCACTGGGGATCGCGGGGACCGTCCTCGTGGGCTGCGGTGTCCAGCCGAGCGGAGTGGTGGGCGCGGGCGAACCCGCGTCCGGGCTGACGCGCGGGATGCGGCTGTACTTCGCGTCCGACAGTGGACTGCGCGGGGTGCCGCTGCTGGACCGGGAGGTCAAGGACCTCAACACGGTGGTGAAACTGCTGGCCGTCGGGCCGCCGCCCGCCGAGCAGCGCGACGGGCTCACCTCGCTCGTCCAGCTCGGCGGCTACACGGTGACCGGAACGGGCACCCACGTCACGATGCACGTCGAAGGGCCCTATGCGATGTCGGGGCGCGACCAGGGCACGGGTCAGCTGGTGTGCACACTGGCGCGCGCCCAGTCCGTACTCGACCCGAAGACCAGGGCCGACGACGTCGTGGTGACCCTGCGACCGGAGCAGGGCGCCGCCCTGGGCCCCTACCGGTGCGCGGAGTTCCTCAACCGGTGAGACGGGTGGGCGCGGCCCGTACGTGGCGGGGCGATCTCAGGAATGTCTTCATCTGCGTGGGCGGCACCATCCGCCTGCACCACATGGGCATGTTTGTCATGATATGCGGAGTGTTCGACAGAACTTCCCCCATCTCCTCGCCATAGTGCGGGCATGACACGAACCCGCTTGTCTGCGCGTCTGCGCACCCGTGCCCGCGCCCGCACGGCCCTGCTGTGTGCCGCGCTCCTCGCCGCCACGGTCCAGACCACCGCCGTCTCCCCCGCGTTCGCGGGCGGCCCCGGCCACGACGACCGCGACTGCGTGAGGACCCGGGGGCCCCTCGACGACCAGGCCCGCGAGATCCTGGGCATCGCCCGCACGGCCAAGGACGAGCTCCACCTCAATGCCGTGCAGCTGCGGGTCACCGTCGACGGACGCGAAGTCCTCACGGACGCGCTCGGCAACTCCATGACCAACGTTCCCGCCGAGCCGGACATGCACTTCCGCGCCGGCTCCGTGGCCTTCGCCCACATCGGCACGGCTCTCCTTCAACTGGTCGAGGAGGGGCGGGTCCGCCTCGACGACACCGTGGAGCGCTGGCTGCCCCGGCTGCCCAACGCCCGCAAGATCACCCTGCGGATGCTGGCGACCAACACCACCGGCCTGCACGACTACGTCACCGACCCGGCCTTCCTCGCCGAGCTCGCAGCGCACCCCTTCCGCCAGTGGACCCCCAAGGAGCTGGTCGGATACCCGCTGCGCCACCCGTTCTGGTACGCGCCGGGCACCAGCTGGAGCTACTCCCACGCCAACTACGTGCTCCTGGTCGCCGCGCTGGAGAAGATCACCGGCATGCGGATCGACGAATTCGTGGAGCAGCGGATCACGGGCCCGCTGGGCCTGCGCGACACACAGAACAACTTCACCCCCGACATCCCGCGTCCTGTCCTGCACGCCTTCACCTCCGAGCGCGGCGTGTACGAGGAATCCACCTTCTGGAACCCCTCGTGGACCACCGCACCCGGCGCGGTCATCACCACCAACATCTGCGACCTGGCCCGGTCGGCGCAGGCCATCGGCAGCGGCGAACTCCTTTCGCACCCCGCCTACCGCACCCTCCTCAACCCCGGCACGGTCGGCCTCGGCGGCGCGACCGCGACGTGTCCCGCCACGGTGTGTCTGAAGCAGACACGGGCCAAGCACTTCGGTCTCGGTGTCATCGTCGTCAACGGGTGGGTGCTCCAGAACCCGTCGTTCTCGGGCTATGCGGCCATCCAGGCGTACCTCCCGTCCGACCGCCTCGCCATCGCGGTGTCCGCCACCAAGACCGCGACCACTCCCGACGGCAACATGGCCGAACAGGTCGCCGAGCGCATCGCGGCGGCGCTGGCCCCGGACACCCCCCTGGCGGTCAGCTGACCAGCACCGAACGGGAACCACCCGCCCCGGCGGCACATCTTCATGGGCATCGGCGCCCAGGTGTGCTGCCGGTTTCGGGTGGCGTCGGGTCAGCAAGGGGATGAGGCATGTTCGCTGTCGGCGGGGCGTTCGGGGTGGTGTTCGGCTCGATCGGACTCCTCTTCGCCGCCTTCGGGATCGGAATGCTCGTCGTGGGCGCCCGAAAGAGCTCCGAGTACAAGCGGGTCTTCCGCGAGGGGCACATGGCGGAGGCCCGCTGCCTGGAGACGTACGTGGTGCATCACCACTCCTCCAACGGGCCGAGCTCCAGTCAGCGGCGCCTGATCGTGGCGTTCCGGAGCGGCGACGGCCGGGACGTACGGGCCGAAGTCGTCGCTCGGCATCCGTATGTGGCGGGTGACGTCGTGCCGGTGCGGTACCTGCCGGAGCGTCCCGACCGGGCGGTGGCGGCGGAGGCCACGCCCGGCGTGGGAGTCGTCACCTGCCTCTTCAGTGGGGTGATGGTGATCCTGACCTGCATGGGGCTGTTCTTCGCCGCGATCGGCCTCGGTGTCGCCGCGTTCATGAGTACGAGCTGACGCGGCGGCTCCCGCACATCGGGAGGGGTGCGCCGGTCCGCGGAGGCGGATCACAGTCGTCGCGTGGGGACAGTGAACGGCTCTGCGCCGGTATCCGGTGAAGTCCATGCTCGGCGAGGAGGTGGCCTCCGCACGTATCACCGAGCGCGGGGTCGCCGGGGACCGGATGCTCGCGGTGGTGGGTGAGCAGGCCGCGGTCGGCAGCGCCAAGCACCCTCGTAAGTGGGGTGCTCTGCTGGGCTGTCGGAGCCGGCTGGACGACGGCGGCGCGGTGTGGGTGAGGCTCCCGGAGGGCACCGGTCCGCCCGCCGGGGATGCCGAGTTGGACAAACGGCTGTCCGGGCTGCTAGGCCGACGGGTGTCGGTGTCCGGCACACCCCCGGAGCGCGGCGTACTGGAGCGCATGGTGCCCGAGCACGAGGGCGGTGTGCCGCACATGCCGCCCAGCCCCCGCAGCCAACGCAGCCGCCGCGAACAACTGCTTCAGCGCCGCGAACGCCGCCTCGCGGTCCACCAGGCCGTCGAGGCTGTGCAGGGTGTGCAGGCCGATGCCGGTGCCGAAGACGATCGAGGCCACTGTCTTCGCGTCGGGTAGCCCGGTCAGTCATCGAGCTCGCCGCGAGCAAGAAGCTCGACCCGTATCTGTCCTGGACCGGTGACTTCGAGGAGACCGGCCTCGCGCACCAGCTGATGTACGAGAACAAGCACGAGTCGGGCAACATGACCGTCCGCGTGAACGCGGTGAGCGGCTGACCGTACGGCAGATGCGCCAACTGGGCCGACTGTGCGGCGGTGACGGCCGGAGAGACCATCGCCGCCGCACAGTGGTTCGCGGAATGTGTTCAGACCAGGGTGGTGATGCAGAACGGGTGGCCTGCGGGATCCAGCAGGACCCGCCAGCGGTCGGGGTCCGGCTGGAGGTCGGGCTTGACGGCACCGAGGGCGAGCAACTCGGCCTGGGCCGCGTCCAAGTCGTCGACGCCCACTTCTATGTGGGCCTGCTTTTCCTGGGAGGGGTCGGGCCAGGTGGGGCGGCGGTAGTCGGCCAGCCGGTTGAATCCCAGACCGGCGGCGCCGTCCTGGCCGAGCAGGACGAAGTCGTCGGTCGAGAAGACGACGGGCAGGCCGAGTGCCTCGCCGTAGAATCGGGCCAGCCCGGCGGGGTCGGGGCAGTCGAAGGTGACGGCCGCATAGCGGAACGGTCGCGCGGACGCGTGTGCAGAACTCATGGCCCGGACGATAGGCGGGAAGTGGGACAGATCCGGTCCTACTTCGGCAGCAGATGACCGGCGCATGCTCGCCCGACCACCACCCCCGGCACAGCGAAGGCCGTGGCGCACCTGACAGATTCAGATGCGGCACGGCCTCGTCGCAGCGGCGGGTCAGTGCTTGTTGACGCAGGTGGTGCCACCGGCCGGGTTGGCCAAACCGATGAGGTTCACGGAGTTGCCGCAGACGTTCACCGGAATGTGGATGGGCACCTGGATCAGGTTGCCCGAGAGGAAGCCGGGGGAATGGGCGGCAATCCCGTGGGCATCGGCGTCGGCCACGGCAACGCCCGTGCCGGCGAAGGCTCCCACCGTGGCCAGGGTGGTCGCGGCGAACTCTGTCCGGATACGCATACGCATGTCTCTCCCAGATCGACGGAGCGTCGTGATTCCCCACAGCGGCGAGCCGCAGCGGATCACACCGACCCTCAGATCTGGGCGGGATGATCGCCCCTTCGGATAAAACGCCGCCCGCATGGATCAGGGCATCGTCCAGTTGGGTGCCCGGATCCGACGGACCGGCTGCGCGGGTCCGCCTGAAAGGAGCCGTTCCGGGAGCCGCCCCGACCCCACCCGGCCAACCAAGATCCTCGGGGTGCAGAATGACCCGTATGTCGATGATGAACACGCCGAAGACAGCAACGATCGACGACGCTCCCGCAATCAGCCGCACTCTGGCCCGCGCCTTCGAGGACGACCCGGTGATGCGCTGGTTCTTCCCCGGCGACACCTCGCGCGAGGCAGGGCTGACCCGCTACTTCGCCACGCTCTTCACCCGGCAGTACGTCCACCACGGTGTGTGCGAGACCACCGGGGCGGCGGCCGCCTTCTGGGTGCCGCCGGAGGCGCGGGCCAAGGCGGTTCCCGACGCGGAGACCGTCGGCGAGCTGGAGGTTCTGCTCGGCGACCGGGCCGGGCTGTTCAGGGAGACCGTCGAGGCGGCCGCCGCGCACGGCCCCCAGGAGCCGCACTGGTATCTGGCGGTGATCGGCACCGACCCGGCCGGCCAGGGCCAGGGACACGGGTCCGCTCTGCTGCGCTCGGGCCTGGCCAAGGCCGACGCGGCGGGTCTGCCCGTCTACCTGGAGTCCTCCAAGCCGTCCAACCTGCCCGTCTACGAGCACTTCGGCTTCACCGCCCTTGAGGAGGTGCGAATGCCGGGGAACGGGCCGACGCGGTGGGCGATGCGGCGCGCACCGCGCACGAACACCTCTGCGGGTGACTTCGTCCCGCACGACTTCGTCGTCCCCCGGGGCCTGTCCGGTGACGGGTTCCGTCTGGAGCCTCTGGAGGGACGGCACAACGAGGCCGATCACGCGGCCTGGATGTCGAGCATCGAGCACATCCGGTCCACACCCGGGTTCCAGCGTTCTTGGCCTCCGGCATCGGGAATGAGCCTGGAGGAGAACCTCCGGGACCTGAACCGGCACGCGGACGACTTCGCCAAGCGGGTGGGCTTCACCTACTCCGTCCTCGACGGCGGTGACGAGGTGATCGGCTGTGTCTACATCTACCCGTCTCGTTCGGACGCCCAGGTCACGCAGGTGAGTTCGTGGGTGCGAGCCGACCGCGCGGAGCTGGACGGGCCGCTGCACGACGCGGTGGCGGCGTGGCTGTCCTCGGCGTGGCCGTTCCAGCAGGTCGACTACCGGTCGGGGACGTAACCCCAGGGCCGCCGAGTCCCGAAGGTCCCAACTCCGGTACGAGTCGGGCCCTTTGGTCAACGCTTACCGGTCACAGCCCTGATCGGAACAGAATGCGGTACGTGTTCCAGCCGCCGCCGACCGGGAAGCCGTCGACGTCGTCGCCTTGGTGGCGCGAACATGGCGCGGCCCGGCGCACACCTACTGCGGCGGCATACGGCGAGTCCCAAGCCCTGGGTGGGCCAGCGCCGCCAGGTAGTCGTCGAGGAGCTCGGTCTGGCGAGCGGGTGGGAACGCCTCGGGGGCGAAGAGGGTCTGGACCACCAGCCCGAGTACGAACGACTGGGCGCCGGCCGCGATGCGCGCCGGGTCTCCGGGCGGCAGTTCGCCGAGCTGTTGGGCCGCGGCGACCAGGGCGCACAGTTTTTCCCGGCTTCGCCCGTACTTGAGGGCGTACTCGTCGCTCAGAGCGGGGTCGGCGAGGGCCGCGTCCCACGAGGACACCCAGATCCGGTTGGTGGCGGTGGCCTCGGCGGTCAGCGGCAGGATGCCGAGCAGGGCGGCCCGCACGGCGGAAAGGCCAGTGCCTCCGGTGCGCCGGGGGCGGGAGGCGGTTCGCTGGTCGAGCAGTTCCAGGGCGTGTGCGACCAGGTCGCGCTTGGCGGGGAAGTAGTGGGTGAGCAGACCGGTGGTCGCGCCGAGCTCGGCGGCGACGGCGCGCAGGGTCAGCCCGCCGAAGCCCTGCGCGGCGAGCACCCGCCAGACCGCTTCGGAGACGTCTCGACGACGGGCTTCGTGATCCCCCTTGGTGCGTGGCATGCTGCTACCGTACATAACCGTAACGCTTGTTATGCGAACGGGGTCATCATGCTCTCCCTCCCACTGCGGGACAACGCCCACCTCCGCCCGCTGGAGATGTGGCACGCCGAGGAGTTCGCCGCCCATCTGGACCGGGCCCGCGAGCACATCCGCCCCTGGGTCGGGGCCGGGTTCGTCACCGACGACGTCGACGGAGCGCGCGCCACACTGCGCCGCTACGCCGAGCGCCAGGCCGCGGACGGCGCCCGCATCTACGGCATATGGCTCGACGGCACACTGGTCGGCGGCGTGATGTTCACCGACTTCAGCGCCGCCTCGGGCTCCTGCGAGGTCGGCTGCTGGCTGGAACCGGCCGCCGAGGGCCACGGCGTGGTCACCCAGGCCTGCGGCGCCTTGCTGGACTGGGCGTTCACCACGCGCGGGCTGCACCGCGCCGAGTGGCACTGCCGGTCCGACAACGAGCGGAGCGCCGCGGTGGCCAAGCGACTCGGTATGACCCTGGAGGGTGTGCGGCGCGAGTTCTGGCCGTACGCCGGCACCCGCTACGACAAGCAGATCTGGGGGGTCCTGGCTCCCGAATGGCGAGCCCGTCGCCAGTGACGGCCGCGTCACCCTGCCGCGGCGGCCCGGCTCCGGGTGTGCCATCTGGACAGTTTGGCCAGCAGGAAGACCAGGGCGGCCGCGCAGGCCACCGCGCCCCACGAGGGCAGCAGCAGGGCGGCGGGCAGGAGCATGCCCGGGGTGAGGACCAGACAGGGGACGTACCAGCGCAGTACGTTGCGCAGCCCGTCGCCGTAGCGCGTCGAGATGGCCGCGTTCGCGCTGTAGAAGGCGAGGACGCCGCCGCACAGCGCCCATCCTGCGCCTGCGGGCAGTACGTGGTGGGGTTCGGCGACCGCGGTGCCGAGCGCCGCCGCGATCACCGTGATACCGCAGACCAGCACGAACGGCAGATACATCACGGTGTCCCGCATGACCTGCGTCGCCCGGCCCGACTGGGCCCGGCTCAGGCCCCGCTCGGCGTTGCCCGTACCCCAGACGAAGAAGATCATGGCGAGTTCGGCGGCGACCACGAACGAGAACAGCGCGGTCACACCGGAGGCGGCGGTGAAGTGCTCCTCGAAGGTGGCGACCACCGTGAAGACGCTCTCACCGAGCACGATCACCACGAACAGGCCGATCCGCTCGACCAGATGCTCCACCGACATCCGCTCGTACGGCGCGGTGCCGAGCCCCGCCCGGATCGCGAGCAGTGCCATTTCCAGAGCGATCGCCACGCCCCACACCGCGAACCGCCAGGCCCCCGGCAGCGCGGCCGAGACAGCCCACAGCGCCGCGGGCACCAGGCAGTACAGCAGCGGCCGCCACAGCGGCAGCGGGCTGCCCGGGCGGCGGGCGTGGCGGAACCAGATCAGGAACAGCGCCAGCCGCACCCAGGCCGCCCCGAGGGCGTACGCCCAGGCGCGCTCTTCCAGGCCCGCCGGGGAGGCCGCGGCCATCAGCCCGAGCGCGGGCATCGCGGCGAGCAGCATCCCCTGGACACGGGGCGAGGCCGAGCCGAAGAGGTTGACCATGACCGTCAGGTTCACCCACGCCCACCAGGCCGGGAAGAACAGCACCAGGAACTTCCCGAACTCGGCCGGGCCCGGGTTCCCGTGCAACCCGTGCGCGAGCACACTGACCGTCACCACGAAGACCAGGTCGAAGAACAGCTCGAACCAGCCCGCGCGGTGTTCCTCGGACCCACCGCTCGTACCGTCGACCGCCCCGGGATCTGTCATGTCGCTCACCCGCCCACTGTGTGAGGCACACCCGGCGGCGGGAGCCGGACGCGCCGGGGAGGAGCGGGTGAGACGCCCGGGCGGGCCAGCGGTCGGCACCCGGCAGACCAATCCCCGAGGAGACGACTCCCGGACACGAGCGGGTACTCGCCGGCCGGGCAATTGACACCCCCTTATGGCTCTCACACAGCTCGGTTCGACATACTTCGCGCCGTGGACCAGCGAACAGATGACCAGCACCCCGCCCTCAACGCCGCCGCGCTGAACCCGGCGCACATCCCCGGGCTCATGCCCGCCCAGGCCGCCGCGCCCGAAGCATCGACGGAGGGACAGAGTGCGGCCGAGCCAGGGCCGGAGCCCGAGACCGAAGACGTGACGGCCGGTGAGCCCGAGCCCGCCGCCGCACCTGCGGCGGACGCCGAAGCCGAGCCCGAGGCCGACGATCCGGCCCCCGAACCCCCCGCGCCCGGCGCGGCCGAGGACGGCCCCGTTTTCCTCGTGTCCGACCGTCGGGGATCCATCACCGCCGACCACTCGGGAATCCGGCTGCGTCTCGACGACGAAGAGGCCGAGTTCGGGTGGGACGAGCTCAGCGCCGTCGAGTACGCGACCTCGCGCTGGACCCGGAGGTTCACCATCACGGTGCATCTGCCCCGGCCCCGCTGGTTCCGCATGGACGTCCAGGCCGAGGACCGGGCGAGCCTCGCCGGGTGGTCCGAGCAGCTCGAAGAAGTGCTGAACGCGTACTTCGAAGAGTAGAACCAACCGCCCAAAAGGCGAACGACGACGCCTGCACCGCGCCGAGTCGCACACCCCGCGACCTCGGCGCGGACGTCGTCGTACCCCATGGCTTGTTCCGCACTGCTCTGCCGCCATCTCCTCCACAAGGCAAGGCAAACTCAAGCGGAAACTGACATGAACAACACCGATGCGAAGGATCGGTCGAATCCCGGACCCGGGGCCGAGGGGGAGAAACATGCTCGCACTGCGGTGGATCAAACCGGCGTCCGCACCAGGCTCCCCAGCCGCCGCGCGGAAGTACCCGTCAGCAGTGGCCGCGGACGGTGCTCGATGACGAGCCTCGATGAACGCGGCCGGGAAGACGACGAGGGACCCGGCGAGGAACAACCCGGCGCCCACACCCATGAAACGGCCGTCTCGCTGGACCGACCCGCCGCTCAACTGCCGTTGTCCGCAGGTTCCAAAGCCGCCAACCTCGCTCGCGCGGCGGCCGCCGGACTGCCGGTCCTGCCCGGATTCGTCATCCCGCACGGCGCCGGTGACGACGCCCAGGCCCTGCGGCACGCCTGGCGAGAGCTCTCCCACGACGGCGCGGTCCCTCTGGTCGTACGCTCCTCGTCCCCGCAGGAGGACACCGAGGAGTCGTCCCTGGCGGGGCAGTTCGCCTCCGTGCTCGATGTCCGCGACTGGCCCGCCTTCCGTGCGGCGGTGCGCACGGTCCTCGACTCCGCGGACCGGCCCGACGGCACCCGGGCCCCCATGGCCGTCCTCGTCCAGCCCATGCTCAACGCGCGCGTGGGCGGTGTGCTCTTCGGCGCCGACCCCGTCGAAGGCCGTGTGGACCGGATGCTGGTCAGCGCCGTGCGCGGTGGGCCCGACACCCTGGTCAGCGGGGAACAGGACGGCACCAGCTACCACTTGGCACGCTCCGGTCGGCCGCTGCGCCCCACGCCGCCGCAGCCCAGCGGCGGGAAACTGCTTACCCGTACCGAGCTGTACCGCCTCGCTCGCCTGGCCCGGCGGGTGGAACGGATCTTCGGCGGACCGCAGGACATGGAGTTCGGGTTCGACGGTGCAGGCCGCCTATGGCTGTTCCAGGCCCGTCCCATCACGGCCATGACCGCGCGGCCCGCACGCGGCGCACGGCTGCTCGGCCCCGGTCCCGTCGCCGAAACCCTCCCCGGCACACTGCAACCGCTGGAGGAGGACTTGTGGGTGGCACCGATGGCCCGGGGGCTCTGCTCCGCGCTCGACATCGGCGGCAGCGCACCGCGCCGTCTGCTGCGCACCCACCCCGTGGTCACCACGGTCGCCGGACGTGCCGCGGCGGACCTGCGTCTGCTGGGCATCGCACCGCCCCGCCACCGTCTGCTCGCCAGGGTCAACCCGCTGCCGGGCGCCCGCCGTCTGGCGGCCGCGTGGCGCACCGGGCGGCTGACCCGCGCCCTGCCCGCCCTCGCCCTCGACCTCACGGCCGACATCGACCGCCGGTTGGCCGAAACACCGGCACCGGCCGAGCTCTCGCGCGCCGACCTGGCCGATCTGCTGCGCTGGACCCGCTCCGCCCTGGCGGCCCTGCACGCGCAGGAAGCGCTGGCGGGCGCGTTGCTGCGCGAGAGCAGCACCCGTACGGCCGCGAGCACGGCGCTCGCCGCACTGGCCGAATGCCGAGGCCAGGGGCTCACGGACGCCGAGATCGTGGCGGGCGCACCGGTGGTCCTGGCACTCACCCCGCCGAGCCTCACCGCTCCACTGCGGCTGCCGCCGACCGGAGAGAACGGTCTCGGGCGCGCGGGCACGGCGACGGATTCGAGTCACCTCGCCCTGCCGGCCCGCGAGTCACTGCGGCTGCGCATCCGCTGGATCCACCAACTGCAGCTCCACCTCGTCCAGGACGCCGCACGCCGTATCACCCTGTCGCACCGCGCCGTCGCGTTGCTGCGCTGGCACGAGTTGCTGAGCACCCTGGACGGCGATCCTCTGCCGGCCGACGTCGCACAGCGGCTCCCCCGCCCCGACAGCCCGCCGCTGCCCGACACCTTCCGCGTGGCGGACGACTCGGCGGTCGTCGCCGAACGCCCGCGCAAGGGCGCGTCCCCGGCCCAGGGCGTCTCCGGCGGCCGCGCCACCGGAACCGCCTGGGACGGCCGAGGCGAACGCCCCGAGGACGCCGTACTGGTCGTACGCACCCTCGACCCGGCACTCGCACCGCTACTGCCGCACGTGACCGCCCTGGTCGCCCAGACCGGCAGCCCGCTGTCCCATCTGGCCGTACTGGCCCGGGAGTTCAGGGTGCCGACGGTGGTCGGCGCCGCCGACGCCGTACGGCGCTTCACTCCGGGAACCCGCCTGGCCGTCGACGGCACGAGCGGCGACCTACGCCTGGAAGACACCCGTACGCGAGAGGCGGCCGACCGGTGAAACGACTGGCACACCTCTTCGCGGGCGCGGCCGGGCTCGGCGCGGGCACGTACGTCGTCATCTACCTCTACCGCTGGCAGTGGCAGCGCGCGATCATGTGCGGTGTCCTGCTGCTCGTCGCCGAAGTGCTGCTGCTCGGCCTGATCGTGCTGGGCCGCCTCAGCCGTATCGAGCAACGCGTCGACGAGGGCGACCGGCGCCACGCGGACGTCCTGGCCCGCCTGGAACAACCCCGCGCCGAGGATCCCGCCACGCGTTTCCGGTGGCTGGACGACATCCGCGTGGAGCGCACCCACGTATTCGTTCCCGTCCTGATGGCCGCGGGCGCCGTGCTCTCGGGGCTCGCGCGGATCGTTCAGAAGATCGCCCAGAGCACGGTCCGCCCCGCCGCCGACCGCCGGGTCGCGGGCCGTCTCGCGGTCCTCGCCGCGCCGCCCCTCGGCGCCGATCTCGACGCCCTGCCCACGACGGGCCCCGACCCGCGCCGCACCCGACACCGGATCACCAGTGTCGTCGCCGGAACCACCGCACTGGCAGCACTCGTTCTCGGCCTGGGCGAACTGACCGAAACCCGCCCCGAAGAGCGCGCCCCGGACACCATCGCGACCTCGGTGGTGGTTCGCCTCGCCACCCGAGGCGTTTCCGGCCAGGAGTACCAGGCCCTGCTGGCCCACGAGATCTGGAACCGCTGCCGTCACTCCACCGCCGTCCCGCTGTACGACGCCGCGCTCGGCAGCCTCGGCGACGGCCTCTACGCGGGCGTCGTCCACCCCGCCCTCGCCGACCACGACCGGATGCGGCTGCGCGGCTGTCTGGAGGACACGGCAACCGACCGCGCGTACTTCAAGGTCGTCGGCATGGACCAGACCCGGAGGGACAAGCACTGACGCAGGGGCGGCCACAGGGGCCAAAGTGCGCCGCAATGCGGCGGGAGGCGGTGGGCGCGGGCCGGGAGGGTATCCGTAGGGAAGGAAGTACGTTCCACTTCCCGTCAGGAGGTCGCCCGTGGCTACCACTTCGACACCTCGTCGTCGGCCGCCCCCGGATTACGGGACGGTCCGTCCCCGGCGCTCCGCGTGGTCGGGGGTGCTCATCGGGGTCGGGATCGCCGCGTTCGTCGACGAGACGGTGTTCCATCAGCTCCTGCACTGGCACCACTTCTACGACAAGTCCACCCCGGGCGTGGGCCTGGTCTCCGACGGCCTCTTCCACGCCTTCGGCTGGTTCGCCGTGGTCATCGGCCTGGTGCTGGTGGCGGACCTGCGCCGGCGCGGTGCGCTGACCGGTTGGGGTCTGACCGGCGGGATCCTGCTGGGCGCGGGGTTCTTCCAGCTCTACGACGGAACGATCCAGCACAAGCTCCTCAAGCTGCACCAGATCCGCTATCACGTCGACCTGGTCCCCTATGACTGGACGTGGAACGTGCTCGCGGTGATCTTCCTGGTCGTCGGCGCGGTGCTGGTGAGGCACTCCCGCACTCGCGAAACGCATGGGGCCGACGCGGCGGTGGGCCGCGAGCCGAGCTGATGGCGCCCATGACCAACCCCATGCCGATGCCCATGCCCTCAGGGCAGGGCATGGGCGCACCGGCGGGGCTGGCCGCGGTTCTCGCCCTGAGCGCGGGAGTGGGCTACCTCCTGGCGGCGCGGCGTCTGCGGCGCCGGGGGGACGCGTGGCCACGGTTACGGGACGCCTCCTTCACAGCCGGCCAGGCGGGCCTGGCCGCGGTGGCTCTGGCACCGACGCCGGGCGGGGAGTTCACGGCTCACATGGTCCAGCACCTGGTCATCGGCATGGCGGCCCCGCTGCTGCTGGTGCTGGGCCGCCCCGTAACCCTTGTCCTGCGCGCCCTTCCGGTGGGCCCTGCCCGGCGCGGCCTGCGGGCCGTGGTCCGCTCCCGGCCGGTCGGCCTGCTCGTCCTGCCACCGGTGGCCGCGGTGCTCGACGTGGGCGGTCTGTGGCTGCTGTATCGCACCCGGCTGTTCGCCCTCCTCCACGACCAGCCTTGGCTGCACGCCGCCGTCTACACCCACGTCCTGGCCGCCGGCCTGCTGTTCAGCTTCGCCATCTGCCAACTCGACCCCGTACGTCACCGCTACGGCCTGCCGCTGCGCGCCGCCACCCTGGTCGCCGCCGCCACCGCCCACTCGGTGCTGGCCAAGACCCTCTACAGCACCTCCCCGCCCGGCACGGCCTTCACCGGCCACGACCTGGCCCGCGCCGCGGAGGCGATGTACTACGGCGGCGACCTGGTGGAGCTCGCCCTGGCCGCCGCCCTGGCCCGGCAGTGGTACACCGTCACGGGCCGCCGCCTCTCCCCCGCCCGCCGTGGCCTCCGGGCGGGGTGACGGCACCCCTACGCGTGCGGGATCAGCGGCCCGCGACGACGGAACGCTTGCCGTCCGGCGTCAGCGGCACGGTGAGCGGCTGGGTGCCCGCGCCGCGTGCGGCGCGGCCGTCCAACGGCTTCTGCACCGTGTTGATGTTCAGCGAGACACCCTGGCCTCCGCTGAACGTGCCGGTCGCGAACGCGTTCACCGTCGCGTCCGCCGTGATCTCGTAACCGGTCGTATCCACGATGCCGTGGGTCCGGCAGTCGCGGAAGACGTCCTGGATCGGGACGAACCACAGCCAGTGCAGGTCCGAGCCACCGCTGAGGTCGACCTTCTCGTTGAACCACACGGCCACCATCCCGGACATCGACACCGTGGCCGCCCAGTCGATGTCGTACCGCTGCGTTCCCACCACCAACGACGCCTCGACGGCGGACTTCGGCGGGATCCGCAACGGCAGGTCGACGCTCCAGGTCTGCGTCTCCTTGTGCGCGAACTCCTGGGTCGAGGAAAGGCTCGCTTCGATGGAGGTGGTCTCGCTCACCTTCGCGACGGCCGGAATCTCCGCCGACACCTCCATCGTCACACCGATCTTCAGCGACTCGGTCACCGAGATCCGCAGATCCTGCTCCGTGGTCTTGCTCTGCCTGTACGTGACGGACTGCTCAACTGCCGTTCCATTGCGGTAGTTGGTGGTGATCGAACTGACCTGGCCGGGGACCGGCGAGGGCGCACTCGGGTCGTAGGTGATGCCGGAATACTTCGTCCGGACCTGATGGCGGTGGTAGTCGGCGAGGAAGCTCTGCTTCCCGTAGTCCGTGGAGGCGGTGAACCGGCAGCCCCGGGACGACGGATGGCGCTCACGGGCCATCCATCCGCCCCAGGCGTCGGTGATCTCCTGAAGCGAACGGCTGGCACCCTTCTTGGGCGGCGCGGCCTGTGCGGGAGTCGCGGCGGCGAGGGTGACCGGAATCGTGGCGGCGACTCCGGCGGCGGGCGCGAAAGCCAAGAGGCGCCGCCGGGACACACCGGGTATCTGGGACATGGGGATTCAAGACCTTTCTGCGGCACGGGCGTACGGGACGGAATTCCTGGGACGCCATGCAATCCCTGATCCCATCGGGGGCCTAGGGACTTAAGTCCCTGTCGGCACGCCCCGGCCAACCTTGGCCGAAAACCACCCAGACAACCCCGCGCCCGTGCCCCGGCGGCTTCCGCAGGAAAACAGGAAAAGGGGTGAGTGGGATGGCGCTCGGCCTGCTACCTTTGGCCGCGAAGCAGTCGGCCGTGACATCGCGCGAGGAGGTGAGACCCCATGAACGCTGTATCCATGTGGGTGCTCCCCCTCTCTTCACGGTCGGGGCCATTGACGTAGGTGTCATTGGGAGCGCCTCAACACCAAGGCACTCCCGAGAGGCAACCACCCATGTATTCTGCGCAGTTCACCGCGGAGACATCGTCGAATGGCGTCCTCGTACGCGACTTCACCGTCGGTGAGGTCACCGGCGCGCTCTGGTCCCCCGCATCGCCCACATCGGAATCCGGTCGCGCACCGCTGGTGCTCATGGGCCACGGCGGCGGCATGCACGCAAAGGCACCGGCGATGTCCGGCCGCGCACAGCGCCTCGTGGCCGACGGCGGTTTCCACGTAGCCACCATCGACGCCCCCGGCCACGGCGGCCGCCCGCGCACGGCGCACGACGAGCAGGAGATCGCCGTGATGCAGCAGGCGATGGCGGCAGGCGAGCCGGTCGGCCCGATCGTCGTTCGCTACAACGCCCACCTGGCGGAACGTGCCGTGCCGGAGTGGCGGGCGACCCTGGACGCCCTCCAGGAACTGCCGGAGATCGGCACCGAAGGGCCGGTCGGCTACTTCGGACTGAACATGGGCACCGCGATCGGCGTGCCGTTGACGGCGGTGGAACCCAGGATCACCGCCGCGGTGTTCGGCCTCTTCTGGCCAGATCCGCTGGCCGAGACGGCGAAGCGGATCACCATCCCGATCGAGTTCGCACTCCAGTGGGACGACGAGCACATCCCACGCGAAGACGGTCTCGCGCTCTTCGACGCCTTCGCCTCGAAGGAGAAGACGCTGCATGCCAACGCGGGCACGCACAAGGAGCTGCCCAGGTTCGAGGCGGACAGCGCGGTCCGGTTCTTCGCGAGGCACCTCGGCCGACCCGCCACCTGACCGGTCCGACCTGACCTGACGGG
>NZ_JBHWUR010000037.1:0-61648 GCF_042737755.1 Streptomyces sp. NPDC059994 | reverse complement strand
GTGGTCGTCACGGGTGACGTCCAGGTCGCGGATGGGGTGACGTCCACGTCGCGGGAGGGGCGACGTGGACGTCACCCAAACCAAAAGAAGAACCTAAAGACTGAACCGAAAGACTCTTCTGCTGCCGCTGCCGGTCTCACCGCCGCGGACATGAAGGAGTACGGCAACTTCTGGCTGCTGCATCCCAAGAGCAAGGACCCAGACAAGACGTTCGCCGAGTGGAAGGCCGCTGTCGCGAGCGGCGTCGACCCGAAGAAGATCACAGCCGCCGCCGTGTCCTACGCCAAGGAAGTGGCTGGCCAGCCGTACCAGTTCGTCAAGCTCTCCGCCAACTGGCTGCACGACCGCCGCTACGAGGACAAGTTCGCGCCCGAACCCAGCGGCAAGCCCAACCTCCGCCCTGTCGGCGGCAAAGGCCACCAGAACTACCAGCCCCCCGAGGACCTCTCCGTCTACGAGAACGGATTCCACAGCCATGCCCGAACCCAAGCCTCTGGCGAGTGAGGCCGTCATGCAGCGATTCCAGCGGATGCTCGAAGCCCGCGGCCTCGGCCACATCACCGCCGGCCCCATCGACGACAGCCCAACCCCCGACGAGCCCGGCCACCCCGAGTACCACCGCCGCCAGCGGATCGGCCTGGCCGTCAGCCGCTGGAAGACCGCGACCCCGTACCGCTACCAGCAGGCCGTCGCCGCCCATCCGCAGGTGACCGCTTGGGCGGACCGTGCAGTCGAGGACCCGCGCACCGCCGGAATCCTGTTTCTCACCGGCCCCTTCGGCACCGGCAAAACGCATGAGGCATACGGCGCGCTTCGGCGCATCGCCGAGACCGGACCCGACCGGTACGAGGTGATCGCCCTCACCGCGCCCGACATGTACGCCCTCATGCGACCCGGCGGCAGCGACCACGGACCCGAGTACGAAGTGCGGCGCCTCATGCGGATACCGCTGCTGCTCATCGACGACCTCGGCACCGAAAAGATCAGCGAGTTCACCGAAGAAGCCACTTACCGGCTCCTCAACGAGCGCTACAACGAATGCCGCCCGCTGATCATCACCAGCAACCTGCCCGTCGACTCGCGCGACAGAGACGGCGCGAAGCGGGGCACCGACCTTCACGACCAGCTCGGCGCGCGCATCACCTCGCGGCTCGCACAGACGACCACCGTCGTCGTCATCGGCGGCAACGACCGCAGGCTCGGGGTGGCGTGATGAAGTCCGCCGTCGCTATGCCGGTACTGCCCGTCGGAACCCGCGTCTGGATCACCTGGCCCAGCCGGGGGCGGCACCGTCAGGATCTCGGCTTCGTCGTCGCCAACTGGCCGTGTGGCGTGTGCTTTTACGAGACCGACCAGTCCGGCACCGCCTCCGTTGAGCAGATCGAAGAAGCCGGAGCCAGGTGTGAGCGACCCGGCGCGTACCGGGTGCGCACCGACCGCGGCCATGACGTGATGGTCGCCCCCATTGATGCGCGGGTCCTGAGCGTTTCCGTAGCCGATGTGGAGCCGTTCGGTGAGTGACGTCGAGCGGGATGACATCCGGGAGATGCGGCAGCAGGGCGACTTGAAGGCGTTCATGCGCCAGCAGATCCGCGACGGCAACGCCCGCCGCGCATCCCCGCCAGCCGTCAAGCCGCCGCCCCCGCCCGGCTACAAGCCCGGCGCCTGGCCGGCCGGTACCCGCCCGCCGGATCCGCCGCCGGCGGAGTGGTCTGCCGAGTGGGATGCGGCGCTGACCGCCTACCGCGAGTACGTCGTCGCGACCGAGCACCGTGACCGGCTCCGCGAGGACCCGGGCCAGCTCTGCCACTGCAAGCCCTGCACCGACCTGAGGAGGATCCAGTGACCCGATCCCAAGCCCCCATGCCCGACGGTCTGCGGCACCAGTTGCGTGCCGGTCAGCCGCCCGAGCGTTCCGTCGCCTGCCCGTACTGCCGGGTTCCGGCACACAAGCCGTGCATCGTCCGCGCGACCGGCCGCAGCCTGACCGGCGGGAGCCTGCACCCCCAGCGCCGGTCCGCCTGGGCCGAGTCGACGGCCTGCTGCCCGACCTGCCAGGTCACGCCGACGGTGCCGTGCCACGAAGACGGACGGGCCCGGGAGACCGTGCACGCCCGCCGGTACGTCGAGGCCGAGGGGGCGGCGGCATGACGACCTACCCGCCCGTCGACGACAGGCTTCGGCACCTCCTGGCCCAGGAGATCAACACCAGCGTCGACAGCTGGAAGCTCGCCTTCTGGATCGCCGGAAACATCATCAAGTCCCCAGAGATCCGTGCCGAGTTCCGGCGTATCGAGACCGCGCACGCTGCGGGCGAGCCGTGCGGCGACCGGCACTGTGACGCCTGCTTCGTTGCCCGGATGCCGGGGGTGGCCTCATGACGCCCCTGGAGCGCCTGCTGGCCGAGGAGTTGCCGACCGGCACGTTCGGCGACGCCCAGCCCGCCCCTCGGCCCACGCGGTCGGTGCGGCCGTGGACTGCCGCCGAGCAGGCCGCGCACGTTGCCGCCCTCGTGGCTGAGCTGGATCAGCTCGAAGGCCGCGGTATGGGCAAGCCGCGACTGCGGGTCATCGACGGAGAAGCCGCCTGACCCATCGACCGCCGCGCCCCGGCGGCGCCAGACCTGTCTATCCCACCCGTATTGCCCATGTTTCCGGCATTTCGCCCCTTGGAGGAATCCATGCCTGACCGCCCGTACACCGACGAAGATCTCCGTGCCGAAGCCGCACACCAGCACGCCATCTCCGCTTGGGACCCCGACTTCGTGGGCGTTGGCGAGCAGATGGACGGCCGGTACGTCCGGTACGAGGTTGTCGACCCCGAGCGCGGCGACCTCATGCCGCCGCCCGGCACGCCCCGCTGGGATGAACTCAGCGAGGAACAGTTCGACGACGCGCGGGGGAAGATCCACGACCTGATCAACGGTGCCGCCGACGTGTCCACATGGGCGATCGACCTCGGCGCCGACGGGCTGGAGCCCGAAGAGCACTCGATCACCGTCAACGCCGACGCCAAGCCGATCGCCCGCATCCACTTCGCGTTTGAGCCCGGCATGCCGGACGAGATGCGTGCCGCGCTCGTTGAGGGCATTGGTGAGGAGATCAATGGCGCGCTCGGCTAGCGCGGGCTTCCCTCGACCCCGCGCGGCCCCGTCCAGCGCCCACAGGAGCGTCCTGGAGGCCCGTGCAGCCCTCCGAGGCCCCTCGCGTCCACCCGGTGCCTCCCAGGCGCTCCTAGCCCCGTTTCTGACCCTCGCCACCCGTCCCGCCGTCAACTCGAACCGCATAACCGGCATTTCGACCTCTGGAGGAACCCGATGACCGACCGCCCGTACACCGACCCCCGCATCCAGAAGCTTGCCGAGGCCCGCCAGCGCATCGCCCACGAAGGCATCAACTACCTGCCCGCCTGGGGCAACCTCACCGACGCAGAACGCGAGCAGTCCACCCACGAGGCCGCCGTCTGGCTGCGTGCAGCTGTCGAGGCCGGGATCGCCCCGCTGGCAGCGCGGCCGTCGGATGACCACGACGCTGTGTTCGTCGACGATGCGGGCTTCCTGTACGGCGAGTACCGCACGTCGCCGCCGTCCGATGCGGTCATCCGGCTTGTGTGGGCCAGCGAGATGGCCGAGTCGAAGGCAGACCTGGAGCAGCGCGGCACCGAGTTCCGCCTCCTCGGATGGAGCTCGTGATGGCCATCCACCATGCCGCCCCGGTCTGGGATGACCACTGGCAGGGCTACGAGCTGGCCGCCGACGGCACGCACCGGTTCGTGTGGCTGTGGCAGGGCTTCAATATCCGGCTGATCGCGATTCCCCGGGACGAGACCGACAGTTGGGGCTACGACCACGCCTGGTGCTTTCCGCGCGACCCGGAGGCCGTGACGGCTGCTGTGGCCGCCTGGGACCCGGAGACGCAGGACGAGCCGTCGGGCTGGCACAAGCGGCCCACCGCATCCGTCCGTCGCGCCCCACGTCGAGACGAGGAGCCGGACTACAACCGGCCGCGCTGCGTCCACGGCTGCTACCTGCACGAAGGCTGCCGCACCGTCGCCTGCCCCGAAATGCCCTGACCCCAGCAGGACGGGCTGCCCCGCTCGTATCGGGGCAGCCCGTGCCACCCATCCCACCACATCGATCAAGGAGCGCAGATGACCATCCGCACCCCGCGATGCCTCAAGATCCGCTACCGCGTGGCCGACGCCCCTGAGGTCCCCGTCGAGGTCTACAACGCGCCCGACATCACCCTTGCCCCGACGTTCGTCGAGATCCGCTACCTGGCGCCCCTGGGTGTCCAGCCCGCCTTCGTCGACGCGACGGTGACCGGCTACTGGATGCGCGGGGGTGAGCGCGTACAGCCCGAGAAGGAGATGTTGCACCACTTCAAAAACGGCCCGGACGGCTGGCCGGAGTGGCTGGCCGCCGAGGCACGGCTGCACGACCCGCAGGCCGACGATGCCGCCCGCCGTGAGCAGATCCGCCGCGCTCTTGCCGAGGCGGACGGCTTCAACTACGAGCATCTGGAGCCGCACGACTACCAGCGGCACGCCGACGCGATCCTCGCCCTCCCCGGCATGCAGCCGCCCGCTGAGCGGGCCGCCGGTGGCGCGGAGCAGCCGCGGGTCACCGTGGACGGCGATGGCTTCCTCGTGCACCTCCCCGAGGTGACCTATCTGGACACCCAGGTGTGGGCCGTTGACGTCGGGCTGACCGTTGAAGCGCTTCGTCAGCTGCGGGACGCCGCCGACGCCCAGCTCCGCCGCCTGGCCGACGAGGCGCAGCAGCAGCGATCCACCCCTGCTGCCAGCCCGCGCTGCATCTGCGGCGACCGCATCGAACGGTGGACCGGGCCGGGCGACCCGGGCTGGATCCACAGTCCCGGCTCGGACACACCCTGCACCGACGCTCGGCTGGCTCATGACGAGGGTGAGCACTGCTTCTGCGGGCCCGAGTGTGCCGACGCGGCGGGGGAGGGCCGGTGACCGCCCCGCGCTGCGGCTCCTGTGGGCGTCTGCTGCGCGATCCAGCCTCTGTCGCTAGAGGAGCGGGTCCGCGCTGTTTCCGGGCCGCAGGCGGGCGCACAGCGCCCCGGCTCCGTACCCCAGCCGCCGCCCCACCGCCCGTCGACGGGCAGACCGAACTCCCCGCCCCCGACGATCAACTCACCCTGTGGAGGACCTGATGGCCCGTCGTGAGCCGACGATCCACAATCCCGCCCTCGTCGTGACCTGCCCCCGCTGCCGCTGCGTGCCCGGCGCGCCGTGCCTGGACACCCGCGGCAGCCGACTCAAGGACGGCCGTGTGCACCGCGACCGGACCGCATTCCACCGCGACCGCGAAGCCCGCCGCCGCGCCTGACAACCCCCGCCGCCCCGGAACACGACCGGGGCGGCACCCGACCCGAAGGAGCACCCCATGCCCGAGACCCAACTCACCTGCATCAGCCCCGAATCCGCCGCGGCCGTCGTCGTCGAGGCGACCCGGCCCGGCGACACCGTGCACACGGTCCGCCAGGACGGCCCCCGTGTCGTGATCGGCTACCAGGATCTGCGCTGGCCGATGGACGTCGCCGAATGGGCGCACGACAACGGCCACGCCCACGACGACGACGCGGCCCGCGTCATTGCGGGGGTGCAGCGATGACCGAAACCCCCGCCTCCGAGCGCACGACCGCCGAGACGCTGAAAGCTGCCGCCCAGAAGCTCCGCCGGCTCGCCTTCCAGGCCGACAGTGGCCCGTGGGAGACCACTTGGCGCGATCAGCAATATCACCTCGACGGCTACCGCGACGGCGAGCTCCACCCCATCAGCGAGTGGACCTACGCCATCGCGACGTGGGAGCCGCAGGCCAGTGAGCAGCGAGCCGAGTGCGACACCGCGAACGCCGACTACATCGCCACCATGCACCCCGGCGTCGGGACCGCGCTGGCTCGGCTACTGGAGCGCACTGCGATCGAGGTGACCGAGGCCGGTGGATTCGCCGCTGGCGCCGCCGACGGGCCGATGGATCACTCCAACCACAACAGCTGGTCCGCCGCCCTCGCCGTGGCCCGCCAGATCCTCGGGGAGGCGGCGTGACGCCCACTCCGCTGGGCCCGGTGGCGGTGCGTGTGACGCGCTTCGCCTGCCCGCACTGTTCCCGCACCCGCGCCAAGCAGGCTGCGACAGCCGCCCACATCGGCCGCTGCTGGCACAACCCGGCCGTCCGCGCCTGCAAAACCTGCATCCACTTCGACCCGGGCGGCGACGCCTGTGGCTGCACGCCCGGCTGCAACTGGGGATCACTCGGCCCCGACAACCCCAGCTGCACTGCCGGAATCCCACTGCCCGACGACCACACGCCCGTAACCCACTGCCCCGAATGGAGCCCCCGATGACCGAGACCGCCCCGTCCGCCGCCGATCTGGCTGCCCTGAAGCCCCTTGCCGCAGTCATCGAGACGGCGATCCGTGATACCCCGATTCGCCTCGGCACCGCCGACTGGGCGAGCGAACTGGCCGCGCAGGTCCTTGCCGACGTCGCCGCGTACATGGGCCGCCAGCTGCCTGACACCCCCGGCCTGGCACGGCACATGGCCGAGGTCGACGCCGAACGGCAGCGGCAGATCGTCGAGCGGGGTGAGGAGCGCTACCCGGACATGTCCGGGGGCGCTGAGGTGCAGCGCGACGCCCGCACCATGTTCGCCAGGTACGCAGCCAACTACCACGTGATTAACGGCGGGGTGTTCGATCCCCGCGATGACGACCCGCGCCAGGACTGGACGAGCCTCGCCCTGGAAGCGGTCTACGCCACGCTCGCCGCAACCGACCCGGCCGAGATTCGCGCCGGGCTCGTGCAGAGCGCCGCAGTAGTCCAGGCCTGGATCCACGACCTCGACACCCGTCAGGAGACCCGATGAGCACCGGCCTTTGGCCGACGATCCGTGGCCTGTGCGACTGGCTGGACCGCGAGAACGGCCGTGGCGATCACGAGATGGCCATGCGCTTCCTGAAGATCGCCGAGGAGGCGGGGGAGGCGGCAGCGGCGTACATCGGCTGGCGCGGCCAGAACCCCCGCAAAGGCGTCTCCCACACGCGAGCTGATGTCGAGGCCGAACTGTGCGACGTGATCGTCACGGCGGCCGTCAGCCTCGCCACGATCAGTGACGACCCCGAGGCCGTGTTCGCCGCGAAGCTGGAGAAGATCGCGGCGCGGGCCGGAGTCGTGGGGAAGTGCAGCGCCGGGCTACTCCCGCTCGGTAACGCCCCAGTCGAACGCTGCGTCACCCAGGGCCGCCACGACATCCACACCACGGCCAACGGCCAGACCTGGACCAACGTCCATGCGGAGGTGCAGTGATGAGCACCCCGCCCCCGCCCCGCCCGATGACCGTCACCCTCGACGCCAAGTCTGCGGAGATCCTGCGCCGCTGCTACCGCGGCGAAAACCCGCCCACCGTCCTCGCCCGTGCCCTGCGGATGCTCGCCACCGCCGACGGCCACCTCGACCCCGCCGGCCGCATCATCACCGCCCGCGACCGGACCAGGGGGCAGGCATGAACGGCACCGACACGCGGCCCGCCATCCGCAACCGGCCGCTCCTCACCCCAAAGCGTGTCGAAATGCTGACCCTCGCCGCCAACGGATACAGCGACAAGCAGATCGCCAGGGTGATGGGCTGCACGCTCTCCACGGTCAAAACGCAGATGCGGTGGACCTGCCGCCGCCTCGGCGTCGCCGACAGGACCCAGGCCGTGGCCGTCGCACTCAGGCTGCGGCTGATCAGCCTCAGCGCGATCACCGTTCCGGAGCCGGACCCGGCCCGCAGGCCCGGCCGGCGCGCGGCGGGAGCAGTCCGGTGACCGGCTCCTCGCCCCGGTCCGGCCGCCGCCTGACGGCCCGGCAGCGGGAGGTGCTGCTGCTTGCCGCGAACGGCAACACGAACGCGGACATCGGCCGCTGGCTGTGGATCAGCCCGGACACGGTGAGCAGCATCCTCGCCGCCGCCTACCGGGCCCTGGGGGTCCACTCCCGCGCGCATGCAGTGGCTGTGGCGCTGCGCGAGAGCGAGTTCGGGCTGGGCGACATCCGGCTGCCCGACGAAGACCAGTACCCGATCAGGGAGGCGTCCTGATGGCCACGTACACGACCCGCACGGTCACCTCCACCCGCTGGGAGTGGATCGTCCCGGCCGCCGAACCCTGGGGCGCGGCAGCAGCAGAGGTCGGCAAGGCCTGGGCGGCGGCCGACTTGGCGTACCGGGAGCAGCGCGGGATCGCCGAGGGCGAGCCGCTGAGCGACGACGCGCTGCGGTTCACGGTTGCCGACGACGCGATCGTCATCGGCTTCACCGTCGAGGAGGCCGATGCCTGACCGCCCACCGTCCTGCCGCTTCCCGGCCCGCTGTGACTGGTCGAGCAGCTACGACGAGTGCAGCCACGAAGCCTGCTACGACCCGGGCGCGCCCGCGCCGCTCGACGAGTTCGGGCAGCCGTTCCTCGACCTCGACCACCCCGGCGACCAGCCGCCCGAGAGCTACTACGTCCCCGGCTACTGCTTCCACCTCGGCGCCAAGGGCGGGCCCTGGCCCGTCACTCGCCGGCCCGTGTACCGCGACTGGCCCGACCACATCACCGACCTGCGACTCCCCGAGGAAACCCTGTGACCATCCAGTACGCCTGGTGCTTCAGCCACGGCCGCCTGCATCGCTTCGACGACGAACCCTGGTGCACGGCCAGCTGGGCCCGCCTCGACGGGGCCACCGAAGGCGACGCACTCACCGACAAGGCGGCGCGCTACGGCGACGCCCAGTTCCTCGATCAGCTGCCCGGCGAGCAGCAGTTCGACCTGATCCACCGCACTGCCGGTGGGAGGCAGTCATGACCACCCTGCCCCGCGCCACCGCCGCCCGTGCCGCGCTGCGTGACCGGCTGACTGTCGACGCGATCGAGCGTGCCCAGCAGCGGGCGCGGGCCGCCCACCGCAGCCTCCCCTGCGTCAACGGCCGCCACGTGGGCCAGCAGGGCGGCTGCACGGACGGCGTCGGTGGCTGCCTGTGTGCCTGCCACGACCCAGCCGACACCGTGCGCGCGGCGCCTATCCCGGCACCCGCCACGCCGGTGACCTTCAGCGACAGGAGTGCCCGATGACTGACCCCGTGATCACCGACCTGCGGCGCGAACTGGAGAAAGCCCGCCTCGCCCTCATCGGCGCGCAGACGCATCTCGCAGCGCACGCCGAAATGAACGCTGCCCTGCACTGCTCGACGACGGTCATGCACTCGCCGCTGCATGCCCAAGTCACCGCCGCCATCGGGCAGATCGAACACGCCCTCGCGCGGACCGACCAGGCCCGCCCGTGATCACCCTGCCCCTCGCGGCGCCGGAGCGGGAAGCGGCCCGTGAACAGATCACCCCCAACGGTCTCGCGCGGGCCATCCGGATCGGTGCCCGCGCCTACTACTCCTACGAATGCCAGATCGGCCGCCACCAGGACAGCGCGGCCACCGACCGCTGTACCGGCGGCCCGGCCCAATGCCTGTGCGAATGCCACGACCCGAAAGACGAGACGACGTGAACGACGAGCACCTCACCATCGACAGCGCGGAAGCAGCCCGCCGCGCAGCCAACTGGGCAGTCACCGCCGAAACAGCCGCCAAGACTGCCGACAACTACCGGAGCAAGGCCGACCGGTTCGCCCGCAACCCGTCAGCTCCCCGCACGGTCACCGACCAGCACTGGGACTCAGTCAAGCGAGCCGACGCAGGACAGCAGCGCGCCGTGGCCATGGCCAGCATGTGGGCCGCCACGGCCGCCGCTCTCCATGCCGCCGAGGGGACGAACCAGTGACCGACCAGCCCGAGTCCGTCGACAAGACCCTGCTGCCTTGCACTCCCGTGCCCGAATGGGAGTTCCGTACAGTCCTCGGCGCGCATCCGGATGGTCCCGGCTCCATGCTGATCCCCGGCGACATGGGCCCGAGGGTCATCCGCCGCCGCGTGACCTACGGCGACTGGGAGCCGGTCCGGCCCGACCACTGGGCTGACGAGCCGCCGCCGTGCGCCTGCCCCAACCCGCCCCTGCATGATGCGATATGCCCGGCGACGGCTGACCTGTGGCGCGGCGTCGCACCCGGCGGCACAGCGGACAATCCGCCGACCAGCATTGATCGGATCGACTGCGGCGCGGGCCCAAGTTGTTCGGCCAGCAGGCAGGAAACCGAACCAAACAACCCGGAGCCCGAGAGCGGCTGCGCGCTTCCCGCCTGGATGGACTGCTCTTGCGGCCACATCGACGGCTGCCAGCACCCCATCCGAGCCGAATCGGCAAGCAACCGCCCCGAGACGACCGACTCTTCCCCTTTGAGGGCGCCCAAAAGTGCAAGCCCCGCCCCAAAGGGCCCCCAAAGCGACCACGCCGAGGAGCTTGCCGCCCGGTACGCGAGCTGCCCCGGCCGTGAACTCAAGCCGAACCCGTGCCGCTGCCCCTGCTACGGCTGCCGCCACAACTGCGCCGCCCACCAGCCCGGCAGCGAGACGGATCACGACGGGGGCGACCCTCCCAAGGCTCCCCGCCTAAGCCCGTGGGCGGAGACCATCGACAGCGATGACGGCGGCCGGACCGTGCGCATCCCCTGGACCGAACCCGACGGGAGCGAGACCGCGGGCGGCATCACGGTGGACCGCGAGGGTGCCGTCCAGCTCGGCGCCATGCTGACGGACTTCGCCGCCCCCGCGCCTGACGACACGGACCTGGCCAAGCAGGACATCGACCGGATGATGGCCGACGGGACGCCTGTCCAGATCGCCACAGCGCCGTCCGCCAGCCTCCGCCAGCAGATCGCCAAGGCGCTCCACCGCTACGACTACGAGCACGGCCTCAGCCGCAACGACATTCCCAGCAGGCATCACTTCGGGGAAGCTGACGCGATCCTCGACGTCCGCGACCAGGAACTGGAGCGGCTCCGGGCTCGGCATGCGGCCCTCAAGCGTGCCCACATCGCCCTCGCCGAACAGGCAGCCAAGGACCAGGCCGCCATAGTCCGCGTCCGCGCCCTGGCCGCCGACATGCGGACCTGGTGCTCGCCCCACGGCCTCGCCGACCACTACGCCGACACGATCGAAGCCGCGATCAACGGGCCGAAGGAGGCGCCGTGAGTATCTACGCCACGATCGAAGGCCTCGGCGGCGACGGCGACCCCGAAGACTTGGGCGCCCCGTGGATCTACCAGGGCTCGCACATCCTGCCCGACGAAGACGACCGGCGCGGCGGGGTGATCGGCCTGGCGCTCATTCCGTCCCACATCACCCGCGACGGCCGCGACGACCAGCCCAACGACGACACCCCCTGGCCGTGGCTACGCCTCCACATCGACAGCCGCAGCGACGACCCCGCCGTGGTGATCAACCCAGCGCAAGCCCGCCGCATCGGTCAGCAGCTGGTCGCGTGGGCCGACGAAACCGACCCGCAGGAGGCCCCATGATCCCCGCCCTCGTCGCGGTCACCATCTCCGCCGTGCGCTGTGCAGCCCCGACCACGAAAGGACCGGGGACGACTTGGGGGACTAGCCTGCTGTCACGGCTGCCGACAGCCCTCGGGGCAGCGGCGCCATCTGGATCCCCAGCAACTTCCCGAGCAGCATCCGGGCGATCGTGTCCCGCTCTACCTCATCCCGGCCGGGCGGCATCGCCAGCGCGACATGACCGTCGCGGCGCTGGATCGCGCAGCCGAAGAACGTTCGGTCCGTGATCGACGAGTCGTACAGCTCCGCATCCAGCTCGACCAGCAGGTCGGGGAGCGGGGCCGACATCAGATGGTCGGGGGACAGGCTTGCGGCTAAGCTCATGACAGAGCTCTCCTTCTACGCCGTTGGATCTCTACAGGTCAGCGAGTTGACGCTCGCTGGTCGCACCGGCCGGGGTGTTGACGCACCCCGGCCGTTTCGTGTTTCAGAGGGACTGTAGGCGCCCGATGAGCAGGCACACCCCCCCCACATCGATGCGTTTCCACAGGTCAGCGCACTTGTTAGTGCGCTGAGTTGGAGGTGCGGCAGGCCGCGTCACGAGGCGGCCCGAAACCTACACGGAGGCGCCGAGCAGGCCCTGCGCCTTCGCATTCACCGCCGGATTGTCGAACCACAAGTACCCGACGTGCAGGCCGTCCGAGCCGTAAGCCGGGGCCTTCAGCGTCACCGACTTGGCGACGTTCACCGTCCACGCCTCACCGGACAGATCCAGACCGCGCGGATCCGGCATGACCGACAGGCCCCAGCCGGCGCACAGCAGCCAACGCCCGTAGCCCTCGTTCTCGTCGGTGAGATTCGTCGGCAGATGCCGGGCCGCCACATCCCACAACGACGGCGCCCCATACGGCACCTCCGGCACCTGCACCGCCGCGACGATCGCCATCCCGCCCTGCCGCGCGTAGGCCAGCACGCACTGGCCGTCAGGCCAGGACACCGTGAACGGCGCCAGGTGAACACGCGAGTCTCCATTGAGCATCTGGCCCATGTCTGCCTCCTGGTGTGGGGTCCCCGCCCACACACTAGGACGGGGACCCGTTGATCACTTGCGGCTCAGGTCAGTTGTCGCCGCAACCCTGCGACGGGTTGCCTTCCTGACCGTCGCTACCAGAGCCGGTTTCACCCTGGCTGTTCTCTTCATCGCCGCGCAGAACGGCGAGCTTGTTCAGGTCCATGCCTGAATCCCTTCGCGTTGCCGTGCCGGCGCGGAGGCCGTCCCCGCGCCGCCGTGCGCTGTGCAAGCAGCCCGTGGGGACTGCGCCCGCCCATGGAGGGCGGGAGTTTGGATTAGTGCACCCTGCCCGCGACCCCACGCCATCGCGGATCATGAAGGCGAGGGCGGGGGAGACGGCCGGAAACGAGCGGGGCTAGGGCTTCTGGTCGTTGTGCTGGACGTTGTGGACCGGGTGCTCCGCGCGAATCGCATCCGCCTCTGCGGTCAGAGCGCAATCGCGACTGGGGTACCACTTGATCGACAAGTCGGTGACGGTGGGCCACCAGGCCTTGTCGGCAGCGTGCTGCGGCCAGCGCCGATCAGGATTGTCGGTGACCCCTACGTACAGCAACCTCCCGACCCTGTCGCAGAGGCGGTACAGGGCCGTCGGAACAGGCGCTTCGGGGGCGCCCCAGCGGACGACTCGCTCAAGAGCCACACAGTTGTCCGACTCGAAGTCGAAGGGGCGGTAGGAAATCCCGGGGCCGCCGTTGGGGCAGCTGCCTGCGGTGCCGAGGTAGTGCCACGAGTGCAGGCGCTCCGGGTGCAGGCCGTCGATGGCGGCCGGGAGGCCCTCTAGTTGGTGGGTGGAGTACAGGCGGTAGAGCGCGGTGGGCGCAGACGCTTCAGGCATGACGCTCCTCACGGTGGTGCAGTGTGACCGGGGCCACTCTCGCGTACCCAACTGTAGGAGGTGTGTTGAGGAGTTGACTAGCCCCCGTGCGCTCCCGATCACGACTGTGCCCCCGACCTCGCAGGTCGGGGGCACAGTTCTCATCCCTAGAACTCGTACTGAAGCTCGTACATGTGGCCCGCCTTCGCCATGATCTCGACCTGGACCGGGCGTCCGTCGGTGCTGTACGTCGTGCGGTAGGTGCGCAGAACGGGCAGCTTGGTCGGCATCTTCAAGGCCGCGTACTGCTCCCGCGTGGGGAGTCGCGAAGAGACCTTGTCGACGCAACGGATGGTGGGGTAGCCAAGGTCTTCCAGAACCCGCCCTGAGCCTCCCCGGAGTAGATGGCGGTTCATCAACTTGGTGCCCCGCGCCAGGCTCATCGGGATGTAGACCTCGACCAGTTCGCATGGCTCGCCGTCAAGGCTGAGGACCTGGCGGCGACGCAGGACGGTCTCGCCTTCGTCAAGACCGAAGCTATCGCGCACGGCGGCAGGCGGGGCGACTTCCTCGACGTCCAGCAGCTTGGCCTTTGATGCGAAGCCCCGCTTCTCGTTCTCGCTCAGCCACTGGTACTTCTCGCCCAGTGGTGCCGGGGTCTTGTACGCGGCTGGCGTCATCGTCCGCTGGCGATGCGGCCGGACGATCACCCCGGATCCGTGCACTGCGGTGGCGAGCCCTTCCTTCTCCAGGGTCGTCACGGCGTTACGGATCGTCTGTGCAGCCGCGCCGAACATCTCCGTCAACTTCCGGCTGGACGGCAGCTTGCTGCCAGGCGGGTAGTCGCCGTTCAGGATGCCCTCGCGCAGGAACGCAGCGATCTGCTCCGACACGGCCCACACTGTCGCCTCGTCCACTGGCTCGTTCGGCATCGCTAGCTCACCTTCATCGAGTAGTTGAGCTGTCCGAAGCGGCCGGGGGACACGCTGACGAACACCTCGTAGGGCTGGCCTTTGTCGCCAGTGATCACCCGGTGGAGTGTCAGGACCCACTCGTTCGGGTCGGTCATTTGCAGCGATTCACGCTCTTCCTTCGTGGCTTCGCGCGTCCGCACGGCTTCCTGAATGTCGGCGGGCGTGTAGCCGAGCTCGGCGAGGAGGGTCGGCGCCCCGCCCTTCACCTTCCCGGGAGAGGCGAGGGCTGTTCCGGTAGCCACACCGAGGGGCCAGTACGAGTCGGCGAGCTCCACGGGAACGTCGTCGAGGAGGATCAGTCGACGCCGCAGCACAACAGGTGCTCCGGGTTCCAGACTGAACGTCGCGGCAACCGCATCGGGTGCCGGAGACCGGCCGGCGAAGAGGATCCGCTGGCCGCCGGAACGTCCCTGCGACGCCGCCTCCTTGCCCCAGACGTCGCCTCCATTGGGGCTGATGTACGGCACTGAGGAGCCAGTCCACTGAGCGTCCGTCATTCGCTATCCCTTCGGTCGGCGACTTCTCCACGTGTATTGAACACCTTGCCCACGATAAGCCCAGCTCAGGTGAGCCGTAGAGGCAAAGGAGAGGGATCAGCTTCGCTGAGACTGTTGCAACTGTTCATAGAACCTCCTACAGTCGAACTCATCGATCCACCCCACTTTGGATTGGAGAGCTCGATGCTGCCCAACGGCCCCAAGCTGCTGACTGTGCGAGAGGTCGCGGCAGCCCTGCGGGTGTCCATCCCCACCATCTATCGATGGGTCGCGACCGGAAGCCTGCCGTCCATTCGGTACGGCCAGGAATCCGTAGCCGACGAGCAGAAGCGCGGGGGAGCCATCCGCATCCCCGAGTCGGCCGTCACGCCCCTCCTTGTCCCGACCTATGCAGGAGAGGAAGTGGCCTGATCATGAAGACCTCCACCCCGTCCCGTCTGCTTGCCGCTGCTGCGGCTGAGCCGCTTCGCCGCGCAACCGGCGCCCCGGCTCCCGACGCCGCGTCGCTGTACGACCAGGCGCACCCGGCCGAGGCCGCCCGCCGCCGCCGCCTCCTTGCTGAGCGGGTCATTGGTTTCCGCATCATGAGGGAGACGGAGGTCGCCCCCGGCTGGTGGGGCCGGGCCGTCGAGGTCGGCGAGACCGGTAGCGGCACCGTCGCGGACCTGTTCTGCCGCGAGCAGAACGCGATGACGATGGACCCGAACCGAGTCAAGCGCATCCAGTTCTACTCCGAGCCGATCTATGCCGAGCCCGTGCCGCCGACGGATCGGGCCGACCCCGACGCCGACCGGGTGCGCCTGTTCACGGAGTTCCGTGCAGCCCGTGCGGTCGGTGACGAGAATCGGATGGCGGAGGTCATCGTCGACGCGGTCTGTCTCGACATGGCTGACCCCGAGGGTCCGCGGTTGATGGACGAGATCCGTGGCCTCAGCACCCCGGCGGCGGTGGCGTGATGGCGACGAAGCACTCGCACCAGGTCGTGTTCGGCCGGAAGGTCGATGACTGTCCGCGCTGCGACGAGCTGAAGGCTGGCGCCGAACCGGTCCGCTGGGGGCCGTCCCGCCGGGAGCAGGACGAGCAGCGTGCCGCGGAGATCCGCGCGCACGACTGCCGGGCCTCCCGCTGCGGGCCCGTCTGCACCTTCGGGGACTGGTGACCATGACCATGCTCACCGACGCCCCGACCATGTCCGACGACCTGTGGCACGCCCTGTTCCAGGACGCGCCCGACGCCTGCCCGACGCATCACTGCTGGGCGGACCAGTGCCCGGCCGGTGCGCACGGCGCGACCGCCGCCATCGAGGGAGGCGAGGCGTGATGGCTCGCTTCGAGTTGACCGGATCCGACGAGATCGACGTCCGGTACGCCCACGAGGCGCTCGCCGCCTCCAAGGCACTGGACCTATCGGATCCGGCGGCGATGGCCCGCATGCTCGGCCGCCTAGAGGTCGTCATAGAGGGCCTGCTGGCCGTACTTGACGCCGCCGATGCTGCCGCCGAACCCAGCGTTGAGGGAGGCGAAGTCTGATGGCGACCTTGGGTCACGACGGCCTGCGGGCGATTGAGTTGCTGCGTGCCTTGCAGGCGATGGGCCCGGACACCGGGACCGTCGCGAGGATCCTCGTCCTCACCCCGGGCGGTGACCTGGTTGGCGCGGTGCGGTTGGCGGATGCGGATGTGGAGCGGCTGCGCCTTGCCGCCGAAGAAGGCGCCGCGATGCACGCCGCGTCGGCCGAGGCTGGCGACCTGGCCGCCGAGGCCGAGGCGTTCCTGCGCGGCGACGCGAGCGGGGAGGCGTGACCATGCCGATCACCTTCCGCAAGAGCTTCCGGGTCTTCCCCGGTGTCCGCCTCAACATCAACCGCCGCTCGTGGTCGATCACGTTGGGCGGCCGTGGCCTCGGGTGTGGGGTGCAGCAGGCGCCGCTCACACCCCTCCCGACTGAGACAGAAAGGACCACGGCCGTGGCCAGTCGCCACTCCACCCGCCCCGCCATCACCCTCGCCTGGATCCTCGGCATCGCCCTGATTTTCGCGGCGCCCGGCCTGCTGCCGGTTGCCCTCGGAGTCGCTGCCTGGGCGCTGTCCACGCCCGTCGCCCTCGGAGTCGGGCTCGCCGTGACGCTCGCCTGGTGCGCCATCCGGCCCGCACACCGGCATCCCGTGCGCTGGTAACCGCACCACCCCATCCACCGACCCGCTTGCTCACGTACCGCCGACCTGGAGGCCTCGTCGTGGCCCGCCGCCGCAGCACCCCCAAGCCCACCCCGGCCCAGCCGCCCGCCGCATCTCCGGCCATCCCGACGTCGACCGCGCAGGCACAGGCCGCCACTCAGGCCGCCGAAGCCCTGCTCGACCAGGCACGCCGCGAAGCCGACACGGCACGGGCGGCAGCCCAGGAGCAGGCCCTGGAGATTGTGCGGGCAGCCCACGAAGAGCAGCAGCAAGTCCGCGACAAGGCGGCAGCCTGCGTGGCCCAGATGGTCGCCGGCGCCGAGCAGGAAGCGGACCGCCTCGTCGAGGAAGCGCAAGCGCGGGCCTCCCGCATCCGTACCGACGCGGACACGGAAGCCGTCGACCGGCAGGCCGGTGCCGAACTCGCCGCCCAGCGGGCCGAGAAGGCCGGTCAGGCACGGGCCGACGAGGTCCGTGACCAGGCGCACCGGGACGCCGAGCAGCTAAGGGAGGACGCGGCGGCCAAGGCGAACCGCATCATCACCGATGCTGCCGCCGAAGCATCCCAGACGCTGACGACGGCACAGGGCAAGGCGGAACAGATCCTGGCCGACGCCGCAGCCGCGGCCGAGAAGGCGCAGAAGACGCTGCTCGACGCGCAGGCGCAGGCCGAGTGGACTACCGAGGAGGCGAAGGGGCTGCGCGCCCGGACGCTGGCAGCAGCCGACTTCGACGCCAGCCGCATCCGTGACGAAGCCCAGCAGCACCTCGACACCATCCAGGCCCGCACCGACGCGAAAGAGCGGCGCGGGCAGAAGATCGACGAGTGGTCGCCGCGGGTCGCCCTCGGAGCCACGATCCTCCTCACCGCCTCCGGTGAACTCTCCCTCGCCGTCCTCACCGGCTGGCCGCCCGCCATCGCCTGGGGACTCCCGCTCGCCATCGACATCTACGTCGTGCAGGCGATGCGCCGGCACCGCGACGTAATGCTCGCCCTGCTCCTCATGGTCGCCGCCAATGCGATCTACCACCTTGCCGAGGCTGGTCTCTTCGGAGTCCGCGTCGACTCTCACGGCACCCTCCGGCCGGAGTGGTGGCTGATCGCCGCGGTCGCTGCGATCGCGCCGTGGGTGATGCTCCGCATCCACCGGATCACCGCCCCGCCGCGCGCTCGCCGGACCTGGCGACGAAGCCGTCCCGAGGCGCCCGCTGCGACGCTCACCGAGGCGCCCGCGCTGGGCGATTCCGGCGCTCACGATGAGCGCGCTCAGGCGCCCGCTGAACAGGAGGAAGAGGTGCCCGCCGTGAGCGTCCCCGAGCGCTCACCGGGCGCGCCCACTGAGCGCCCGAGCGGGCGCCCGGGTGAGCGCGCTCAGCGACCCAAGACCGAGCGCGCTCACCGCGCTCACCCCAAGCCCAAAAAGGGCGCCCGCCCGGGCGCGCCCAAGACGCTCACCGAGCGCCGCACCGAGCGCGTCAAAGAGCTCTACAGCGAGCGCGGCAAGCGGCCCGAATGGACCGACATCCGCGACGCGCTCGTCACCGCCAAGCTCGCCGACAAGACCATCTCCCGGTCCTCATGCCAGCGAGTCCGCGACGCCATAGAGGCCGAGCACCCCGAGCTCGCCGCGCTCGGCTCCGACAACGTCCGCGCAATCACTGGTAGCTGAGGAGAACGCTGATGGACCTGAACGAGCTGATGACCCGCGATGGGATGGGCGGCTTCAGCAGCGGACAGCGCGACACCTTTGTCAACGACGCCACCGAGATCCGGCAGATGAGCCGCATCGTGCGGGCCCGCCTCGCCCAGACCGCCATCGACGGCGACAAGCCCTGGTCGGCGCGGCGCCGCGCCGCGAAGGTCGCAGGCCGCTTCGACCGGGTCGCCAAGCTGCTGGAGAAGGCCGCCGCCGAATGCGAGGCCATCGACGCGACCTACGGGCGTGAGGTCCTGGACCTGCCTCAGCGGCGTGCTACGGCCCTCGCGAAGAAGGAGCAGCGCCGCGAACACAAAATCTTGACCGCGCAGAGGGCGCACGCGTTGACGCAGCGGACGATCGCCGAGGCTACGCAGGGCCTAGTCGCCGACCCGCGTGCCGCGGGCCAGCAGACGGGAATGCCGCAGGCTCAGCCGGTGTACGTGAGCCCGCAGGCCCCCCCGCTCCCGCAGCCCTCCAATGACCCGCTCCCACAGATCCACGAGCTGTTCAAGGGGATCGGATGAACAGCCAAGCGGAAGCCCTGCGGAAGAAGAACCAGGCCGCCTTCTGGAACGCCAAGCAAGCCAAGGCCTCTACCGACAGGGAGCGTGCGGCGGTGTGGCATGACGCGTGCCGGATGCTCGCGAAACAGGCCGACAAAGAAGGCGGTTCGTCGCTGTGGGGGCCTCTTGCCCAACACCTGCACAACTTCTTCCAGCATCACTCGGAGTGACGAAACGTCATCATCACCCGCCCCCATGCGAGGTGATGAACCGCCCCAGCGAGCGCGCGCGTCGCGCGCGCGTGAGGCTGCCCGATCCGACTACGCACTGTCAACCCTGAAAGGGGGCTGAGATGAGCGACAACAGGGACGACGGCACCACCGGAACCGTCATCGACTTCGGCCGCCGCACGGGCCTGACCGGCTTCACGATCACTCAGCCGGCCCCGGTCGGGGACGACGTGACGAGCCCCGTCATCCCGGCGCAGCCCGGCGGCGAGCCCACAAACGGAACCGGCCGCCGCAGCCCTTTGAGCGCCCTCGCGGCACTGCCCAGCACCACCCTGACAGCCGCGCCCGTCGTCGCCACCCACGCCGACGGGGGCCTTCCCGAGACGTTCCGCAACCCCGGTTCCGGGGACAGGTCCGGCCCGCGGCTGGGGGCGCTGTCGCTGGCGGCGACTCTCGCTGTTGCCGTGGCGGCGCTGCGCGGGTCGTGCATTGTGCTTGAGGACTGGCGCCAGCGCCGGATGGCCAAGG
This sequence comes from Streptomyces sp. NPDC059994, assembly GCF_042737755.1. Classification (NCBI taxonomy): domain Bacteria; kingdom Bacillati; phylum Actinomycetota; class Actinomycetes; order Kitasatosporales; family Streptomycetaceae; genus Streptomyces; species Streptomyces sp. NPDC059994. The sequence continues at coordinate 41,720 of NZ_JBHWUR010000037.1, read as the reverse complement.
CTGCTGAGGCGGCGCCGCTGCGGGAGGCGCGGGCCAAGCACAAGCTGGCGATGGCGCAGGCCCGGTTCGCCTCCGCTGAGGCGTCCGCCAGGAAAGGGGGAGCTACCGGCGACAAGGCGGCTAAGCACCGATCCAAGCGCGTGCCTGACAGCCACGCGTTCGGCCAGAAGACGCTCGGCAACCGCAGCGGTAAGGGCGGCGGCAGGGGCGGCAAGGGCGCGGGCTCCGCGACGGGCACGGGCTCCGGCGGGGCCGACCGGAAGCGCAAAGACTCCGCCGCCGGCGGGCGGGGCCGCAAGGGCACAGGCCACAAGAACGGTCCCGGCGTGGACCGCGACCACAAGAAGGACAACGGTCTGGCCGGAGGGAAGGGCACCAAGTCGTCCCATCGGGGCTCGCAAGGCACCGGACTCACCATGAAGAAGAACAGCGCTGGCCGCACCAGGCTGCCGGAGGCGCTGAAGAACGACACGTCCAAGGCCGCGAAGAAGCGGCTGAAACGGCGGCGCAAGGATCTCGACACCCCCGCGCTGTGGAAGGCGGACGACCGCAGCAAGCCGCAGCGGAAGAACGTCGACCGGAAGGGCAACAACTCGCCGACCGGGAACAAGGCGAGCCGACGGAAGAAGGCCAAGCGGCAGCCGGACATGTCGAAGCTGCGCAACGCACTGTGGCACGACACCAAGGCCGCAGCCGACGGCCGCTGGACGAAGCGCAACGGCGGCGGCACTCCGCCGCTGTGGAAGAACGACAAGCAGCGCAAGCGGCGACAGAAGGCGCAGTCGGCCAAGGCCAACACCCCGAAGTCGGGCAGCCCGAAGTCCGGGTCGGGCGGGAACGGGGAACGGTGGCGTCGCGCCCGTGAGAGGGCTCGTGCCGCCTCGTCTGGTCGACCCGACAACGGCGGCAACTTCACCGGCGCGGCACCCGGCAGTACCCAGACAGGTACAGGCGGGAGCAGCGGACCGGCCGGAGAACGCGCCGGGGGCCGTCGCGGCACGCGCCGCAGTCCCTTCGAGAACGCCGGCCAGGCCGGAGCCCCGACGTGGACCGTCGTGGAGCGGATGGACTACGTCGGCGCGCAGGCCAAGCGGTGGGAGCCCAACGCCCTGGAGCAGGGCCAGCGGGCGCTGACCGCCACCGGGCAGCCCGCTCTGCCTGCCGCGCCTGAGCCGCACACCCAGCGACCTGGCACCACCCGCCCCAAGGAGCCCATCCCGATGCCGCCCGCCCCCCTTCCTGCGCACGATTCCCGCTTGCAGAAGGCCCGCAACGGTGCCGCCCGCCGCGCCCAGGCCGTCATCCGCCAGGCCCGGCACATGGATCCCCAGCACGCCACCGAGATCACCCTCGACGACGCCCTTGACGAGTACGGCGACTTCAAGGACGACGGGTTCAAAACCCACGAGCAGTCCGCCAAGCTCGCCGCCCGCGCCCGCCAGCTCGCCGCGACCCTCGAAGCGTTCGCCGAGGACCTCGCCACCCACCACAACCTGATCGGTGCCCTGTTCACCGGCGCCATGGCGAACCTGTCCGAGGACATGGAGCTCGTGGCCCGCATGTCCGAGGAGATGCAGGTGTCCTCGCTCCAGGCAGCCGAGGACGCCGAGCAGGCCGACAACGACCTCAACGACGCCTACCGGCCCATCACCCAGGCCACCGCCGACGCGGGCCTGACCACGCCGTCCGCGCCGATCCACAACCAGAGCTGAGGAGGCTCCGATGAGCGACGACACCAGCCAGGGCTCTGGCGCGATCGAGCCGACGTCCGTACAGACCGGCGCCGAAGTCGCCGCCGCGTCCGGCGGCAGCCTGCCCGCCGCGCAGGACCACGCGCCCGCCCGCATGAGCTGGGGCACAGCCATCGGCGGCATCCTCAACTTCGTCACCCTGGCCGCCCGCGTCATGGCGCTCGCCATCGCCGCAGCCCTCCTCAAGGAGCAGTTGCACCTCCTCAAGCGCCGCATGCACAAGGACGCCGAGCGGGCCCGTCGCCTGGCCGGGCACCTCGGCCAGGCCGGGGCCGCCCAGGAGTTCCAGGGCCAGGCCATCGAGGTGTCCAAGGCGTTCGACCGGGTCGCCGAGGCCTCCGGGGAGGTCGCCAACGCCGCCGACCAGATGGAAGCCAACGCGATCGCCGTCCGCGACGCCCACCAGGCGGAGTACGGCGGCATCTACGAGGTCACCAACGCCCTGCCCTACGACCAGCCCAAGCCCGGCTTCAACGAAGTCCGCTGAACCGGCCCACCCACCTCTGCAGCGAAAGGACACGGCCGTGACCCTCGACGACACCAGCACGACGCCTTCCCCGACCGCCACCGCGCCGCGGATCGTGTCCGCCCGTAGCATCGCCCGCCGCAAACGCCTTGAACGGCTCACCTACAGCGCGGCTACCCTCGGCCTTGCCGTGGGGCCGCACAGCGGCTTCTGGCCCGCCCACCTCGGTGCCGCTGCCCTCGGCGTGGCCGCGGCCCGGCACCTGTGGCGCCGGTGGGACGACGAACCCCTCGGCTGGAACCTGATCAAGACCGCGCAGCGCCTCACCCCCGCCCTGACCGGCTCTGCCGCCTACCTGGCGCCGCTGTGCATCCCCGGGAGCCCGTGGTGGGAGTGGCTCCTGGCCCCGGCCTGGGGGGCGGCCATGACGTACACGACGCCGCTCACGCACTCCGCCGACCTCACGCCCGAGCGCTTCCAGCTTGCGCTGCCCCCGCTCGCCTCCGTCACCCAGCAGCAGGCCCCGGTCGGCTACCCCGCCTACCGGGCCAGCCAGTGGGAGGCGGCGCGCACCACCGGGACGACCCGTCTGACCAGCGTCACCCAGTACACCGACCCCGCCGGGCAGCCCCTCCAGGACTTCTGGGGCATCGTCATCGCCGAAGCCGGCGAAGCCGTCCCCGACCTGAACACCACCGCGCTCGCCGCCGTGTTCGACCTGCCGCCCGACACCGTCGAACTCCACCTCATCAAGGGCTCAGGGCCCGGCCGCAAGCTGCTCCAGGCCCGCCCCACCCTCAACCAGCTCACGCTGGCCCAGACCGACCCCATCCACCGGCTCTTCAACGAGAAGCTCGCCACCCCCAACGGCGGCGCCCCCGGCATGAGCCTCCTGGACTACCGGCGCGAACCCAACCGCATCGCCCTGCGCGTCACCGCCCCCGACGACCAGATGATCCAGCTCAACCAGAAGCAGATCGCTCGCTCCCTGAACTACAAGGACTCCAGCCTCATCATGATCGAAACTGATGGGCTCGGAGACGGCGTCGTCTCCATCTACAAAGACCACCCCCTCCTCACCGTCCGCGAAGCCACCATCGAAGACCTCACGATGGACGCCGACGGCACCATCGCCATCGGCCTGCGCCCCGACGGCCGCCAAGCCCGCATCCCCCTCTACGACCCCGTCATGGGCGCCATCACCGACCTGTTCGTCGGAGCCCCCGGCGCAGGCAAGTCCGTCACCCTCCTCACCGTCATCGCCGCCGAACGAATCAACGGCATCGTCAGCATCGTCGCCGACGCCCAGGACGGCATGTCCCTCCCCGAAGTCGAAGGCAGGGTCTACCACTTCGGCAAAGGCATCGCCGCCACCGCGGCCACCCTCGCCGCTTCCAACGACCTCGGGAAATACCGGGAGAAGATCTCCGCCGCGAACGGCTGGGGATCCGCCGAAATCAACAACCCCTGGCCGCTCGCCAACATCACCCTCGACGAGCTCAACCGCACCCTGTCCGCCGACTCCACCGTCCCCCGCGCCTTCCGCAAGTGGGTCACCGGCCTGGTCGGCGACCAGCAGTCCACCGGCCGCAAGCTCTTGGAGGGCATCCGCTTCGCCGCGCAGAGCATTCACCTGGCCGACCTCGGTGACAAGGACCGCATCCGCGCCAACGCCAAGAACGGCACCGTGTGGGGAGGACGCGTCAACTCCAGCACCACCTCGCACATGATGACCGATGGCGTCCTCCCGCCTGGCGTCTATCTCGACCCCATCCCCCGCCACTTCAAAGTCGGCTCCGGCAACGACATTGACGCCTCCTTCCATGGCAGGGAAGCGGTCAAGGGGCCCATCACCGCGGGCATGGCCAACATCATCCAGTCCGGCACCGTCTTCCTCGGCCGTACCTGGTTCGCCCGCAAGGAGAACAAGACCTACCCCGGCCTCATCGCCCTGATGGAGTCCGCGCCCATCCCGCGCCTCACCCCCGAGGAAGACGCCGTCTTCCAGCAGTCCTATCAGCGGTGGCTCGCTTTCGCCGAAGCCCTCCTGGCCGGGGAGGGCGAGGAAGACATCGACAACGCCGTAGAGGCGCTGACGGACGTCGCCACGGAGCAGCTCGCCGCTCTCCGGGCCGACGACGAAGACGACGACGCCCCGTCGGCCGGGACCATCAAGGACCGCATCCTCGACCTCCTCTCCGACGGCCAACCCTGGCCCCTCAAGGACGTCCGCAAGCACCTGGACGACATGTCCCCGGCCAGCGTCAACAACGCCATGGCCGAACTCCGAGGCGACGGGCACGTCACCGCCGTCAGCCGCGGCACCTACCAGATCGTCAACTAACCCACGCCTCAGGAGACCGACATGCGCATGACCGCCCGGAGCCCCCAGCGACAGGGCAACCGCCGCAAGATACACATAGGCCCGTGGGTGATCACCGTTGCAGTTGTCGTGGCGCTCACCGCAGCACGCTGGATCGCCGCGCACCCGGCCCTCGGCATTACGCTCACCGCCCTCGTGGCCGCGGCCGCCATCACGGTCGCAATGAGGGCCCGGCCCGCCCTACGGGCACGCAAGGGCGGCGCGCTGACCACAGTCGATCCCCACCGCTTGAAGCCAGACCAGTTCGAGCACTTCATCGCCGACCTGTGCCGCCGCGACAAATGCCGCAACGTGCGAGTCGTCGGTGGCGCGGGTGACCTTGCGGCGGACGTCCTCTACACCGACCCGCACGGCCGGCGCGGCCTCATCCAGGCCAAGCGCTACCAGCGCGGCAACAGTGTCGGCTCCGAGCACGTACAGATGGTCAACGGCACCTACCGCGACGCCCACCACTGCCAGCACGCCGCGATCGTCACGACCTCCCACTTCACGCGCGCTGCCGCCGAGTTCGGTCACCAGGTCGGTATCCGGCTGGTCGATGACCACCGGCTTACCGACTGGATCAACGGCCAGCGCTCCGCAGCGCCCTGGAACTAGCCGACCCCAATCCGAAGGAGCCCTCTCATGTCCCCGCTGTCTGGCCAGCGCCCGCCTACCACGGCCGGGCAGCCCGCCACCGAGACCACCGACCCGTCCGTACCCCGCCCCCCGCTCTACCCCGCGCACCCCGAAGCCCCGCAGCAGCCCACGCTCGTCGCGGACCTGCTCACCGGCACCCCCACCTGGATCTACCCGCCCGCCCCGACGGTGGCTCCGCCGCCGCGGGTCGATCCGTGGGCGCAGCGCATCCTCGCCGCCGGCGCTGTCAGCCCGCTCGTCGGTTACGGGGGCAGCCTCTTCTTCGGTGCCATGGCCGGGGCCACCACCGCCATCGGCTATGGGGCGATCTGCGTCGCCGGGGCCGTCGTCCTCCGCCGGGGCGGCAAGAACAGCGGGGTCAACGTCAACGTCAGCATCAACAACACGAGCAGCTAAGGAGACTGCCATGACCGTACAGACCGAGCAGGCCAGTGCCCCCGCCAGCCACGAAGAGCCCACCGACTACCACTACATCACCACCGTGCAGACCCATAACGGTCGACTGAACACGCGCGACGGCGTCCTGACCGTCCCTGTCGGCTTCACCCGCGCAGGGGCCTTCAAGTACCTCCTCGATCAACTCAAGGAGGAGTACGGCAGCCCGATCAGCGTCCTGTATTTCGCGTTCGAACCCAACCAGCTCTGAGGAGACCCCGATGCCTGACGCGCTCATCCACGACGACGAGACCCCCGAAGGCCGCTCCGCCACCGACAGCGAAATCGCCGCCCTGCTCGGCGGGATGACCGCCGCCGACGGAACCTCGTACCTCGACATCTCCAACGACGCCAGCGACCAGCAGTAGGGGATCCGCAATGAAGCGCACCGATGCCATCCGCCTCCACAGTGAAGAAGCCGCCTCGTACAGCAAGGCCGCCGAGTCCGCAGCCGAGCCTGCCCGGACGCAACTCCGTGAAGCGGCCAACGACCATCAGGTGATGGCCGACGCGGCCCGTCTGTACGACTACGAGTGGGAAGAGCTGGAGGACTGACCATGAAGACCGCCACGATCACCGCCGCCGACATCGTCAAGCGCTACGCCGACGGCATCGCCTACGTCGCCGAGAAGACCCCCGCCACCGACCTCGACTCCTTCATCGACCACCTCGACACCGCCGTCCGGTACTTCGGCATGGTGGGCATCAACGGGCATGAAGACCTAGAGACCGCCGGGATCCTCCTCGGCGAAGCCCTGCACGCGGACGACGACACCGAGCGGGCTGTCTTCCTCCGCAAGGCCGACAAGCTCCTCAAGCCCGTTCCGGACATTCTCGACGAGTACCGGGACATGGTGGGGGACTGATGGCCGCTACCACCGCCCCCACCCACCACCATCTGACGAAGGACACACCATGGGAAAGATGATCTTCGGTTTCAACGAGGACGGCGACTTCGCACCCCTGCCCGACGGCGTGAAGATCGAGAGCCAAGTCAGCCTGAGCGGCGGCCAGAGCATGACCGACGAGCGGGGCGACCGATACGAAACCACACCCTCCGACGACGACTGACGACCACATCTCCTCACCCTTGGCGCCGCCAACGGTGACCCTGCGGCCCCGCGCCTACCCAGGCAGGGGCCGCAGCCATGCCGTCAGCCATCCGGCTCCCACGCTGGCACCGGCTCCGGTCGCGGCGGTGCGCAACGCGCCATGTACCGGTCCGTCCCCGGCGACAGCGTCGGCGACAGAATCGGAACCAAGCCGAACGCCGTACACAAGCGCGCCAGTTCGGCCGCACACCGAGCCCGGCCCGACACCTGCACCGAGAACACCAGGTCGTCCATCAGGACAGTGTGACGGGGGAGCGCTGGCCGCGTCCGGGGAACGAGAGGCTACGGACGCCATTCCTGGCGGTAGCCGGGCCGGTCGGCATACACGGCCGCGAGCGCACGCCACACCGGGCAGCTTCGCCACATAATGCCGCCAGCGCAACCCAGGCAGGCCTGATCGGGTTCGTCGACGTAGGGGCGGTGCACGGCGAGAAGCCGCCGCTTGGCCTCGACCTCCCGCAGGACGCGGGCCGGGTCATGGCGGACGATGTGCTCGGCCGTGAACAGCCCGTCGTAGGTGCCGTTCCAGCGCCTCCCCAGCTTGCGGCGGATATCCGGATGCGGGTCGCCGACGATAAGGATGCGCCCGTCGGTCGACCCGTCGCTGAAACGCCAGTCCGGGGCCTCCGGGTGGCAGCCGCATAGCGCAGCGGCCTTGCGGGCGGCCAGTTCGTCTTCGTCGAGGCAGTTCGTGAGGAACTCCATCGGGCCGCCGGTCATGAGGTCGTCCTCTTGGATGGTCGGCCGCCAGTGCGGGCGCGGCGCTCGGCGAGCTCCTGTTCTCCCGCTGCCAGTGCGCTTTGTTCCTCGGTCGTGCCGTGCTCGGCGAGGTAACTGCGGACGTGGCTGAGGAGGTCGCTGCTGCGGTCCGTGCCTTGGCGGGCGGTGGCGGTCTCGTAGGCATCCCACACACGGCGGGGGAGGCGGAAGCGTGCGATGAAGGTGTGGTCGTTCTCGCTGGCGGCCATGACGTCATGTTGCCACACGGTTTTCGTCGAATGACTTGTGTGGCTACACAGTTACGTATTACTGTGTAGCCACAAGCTTTCAAGGGGGATCCCGTGACTCGCAGACTCGCCGTCATCCGCCGCACCATCACCGCCGCTCTCCAGGCCAGCCGCGCACTCGGCTACCGCACCCTCTCCGGCATCGTCGCCTCCGACCTTCAGGCCGGACGCGTCATCCAGTGCTCCGAATTCCTCCGCCGCCTCGGCCTTGACGAGGACCTCATTCGCAGCCTCCGCTCCTGGTTCGGGCGGTACGCCGCCAAGGCGTGGCGCACCGGAACGATGACCGAGCCCCGCAAGGTCTGGGCCCTGATCGACGACCGCTGGACCCACGTCGCGGTCTATCAGCCGAACAGCTTTGCCTTGCCCGCCGCCGTCACGTCATACAAGCGAATGGCCGGACTCGGCCTCACCTATGAGCTCACCGCCTGAAGAGGAGTCACGTGAACCCGGACTTGTGGCAGATGATCGCCAACTGGCAGCCCACCGTGATCAAGATGGCCAACGGCGCTGAGCGTCACATCACGCGCGCTCGACTCTGCCTCTTTGCTGAAACGCTTGCCGTTGTGGACAGTGGGTGCTGGCTCTGGACTGGGCGACTGTCGCCTCAGGGCTACGGGGCGACAAAAGTGCAGGGGGTCGGAATCGGCGTACACCGCCTTGCGTACCTCGTCTTCGTGGGACCCATACCGGCTGGCTTCCATGTGGATCACTTCTGCCACACGGTCGCCATCGAGCGCGGCAATTGTGAGGGCGGCCCCTCGTGCGCGCATCGACGCTGCGCGAACCCTGCCCATCTGCGCCTCGCTACGCCTCGGGAAAACACGCTGACCAGCCTGTCGTGGGCGGCTGAACATGCCCAACGTACCCACTGCGTGAACGGCCACGCACTTGAGGGCGCCAACCTCTATCTACGTCGAGGCGGGGGTAGGGCCTGCTTTCAGTGCCATCGGGACACCGACAATCGACGACGTCGCGAGCTTGCCGAGCAGGAGGGCCGAGTCGTGCGCCCCCTGCCGCAGGATCGCACGCACTGCGAGAACGGGCACCCATTCGACGAGATCCACACCAAGGTGGACAAGCGCGGCTGGCGGAGCTGTCGAACCTGCGCGAACCGGCGTTCCCGGGAGTACAGGCAACGAAAGAAGGAATCCGGCTCGTGAAACATTGGGAGGAGACGGCGCAGGAAGCCGCGAAGGCCGACGACCGCTACTGGAACGATCGCTACGACTGTGACGAAGGAGACGACGATGGCGACGAAGCCGATTGAGCACCACGCCGACAAGGGCACGTTCCTGACGCTCGCCGAGATCGAAGCCTGGGTCCGCGACGCGAAGGCGGCCGGGGCGACCGGTGAGGAGATCGTGACGGTCTCGGTGAGCCTCGGCTCGAAGCTGAAGAAGATCCGCATCGACGTGGCGACCGCGGTGACGCCCACGGAGGATGCCGCTCCCTAGGTGCACAATGGGCGGCAGCCGCCACACGCGCCTCCGTTCCGCCGCACCGAGGAGCCTGCCGTGCCCCACCCCATCCCCACCCCCTGCCCCGGCCGATGCAACGCTGCCTGGCGTAAGGCCGAGCAGCAGCTCGCGCTCCAGGGAACCGAACATCACCTCACCCCCCAGTGGGGCAAACCGGTCCACTGCCTCGGCTGCACGGACCGCGCCCAAGTCCAGCTCGGTGAACTCCCCGAACTCGTCGCCGCGATATGGCTGGAGGCCCTCAATGGGACTCCGACCAAGACGACCGGCACCATCGGCCGCGTCAGCACCCCCGTCTGGCCCGGCCAGGCCGCCCGTCTCCTCACCGACCACATCGTCGGCGGCATGCGCGACCTCGAAGACGACATCCGCAGCCTCCGCGACCTCAACGCCCGCCGAACTGGCCGCAGGGAAGGCGCCGACGTCACCGCCGCCACCCGCTTCCTCACCGCCCATCTGCCGTGGGCGCTGGAGCACCACCCGCTGGCCGGCGAACTGTACGACCGGCTCTCCGGGAACCCGGCCTCCCAGATCAGCGAATGGCACCGGGCCGCCGAACGCTTCACCTCCCGCGACCGGCGCCTCGAACACCGCCGAGTACCGTGCCCGCGCTGCGAGTTGCTGACCCTGTTCCGGGCGGACGGAGACGACTACATCGAGTGCCGGAACATCAACTGCGGGCTGCTGCTGACGCCCCTGGAGTTCGACGAGCACACTCGCGCTCTGGCCTCCGAATGTCGAGGAATCAGAGCCGCTTGACCATGGAGTTGGGTTACGCGTAACGTGCATTCAACGGCACAGATGTGCCCATGAACGATCAGCCCCGATGCCCTCGGCCTCGGGGCTTTCGCGTACAGATCTCGGGAGGCTTCCGTGATCGACATGGACCTTGACGGCGACCTCCAGGCAACCCTCTGGACCACCGCGCAAGCCGCCGCCGCTGCGGGGGTGTCACCGAGCGCAATCCGGATCTGGGTTCACCGTGGGCACCTAAAGCGGGCGAACTCCGAGAAGTGCCGGACAGCGAAGTACCGGGCAATCGACGTCGTGAAGGCCGAAAGGGCCACGCGAGATCGAGCCCGAAGGACATTCGCCGCAGCGTAACTTCCCTTAAAATTGGGGCAGAAGAGACCCCGGCGAATGCTACGAACATCCCCGGGGCGTGGCCGACGCTTCAGGGAGCACCGACAGGTGGATAGTAACTGGCTCATGCCCGTCGACCGATCGCGCGCCGAAGGGGCTGACGAAGGATGGCGCCCGAGTGGCGTCGCCCTCATGGGCGGGGTCGACCAGGATGACCCCGCGCTAATGGCTATCGTGGCCGTCCTTCACGAGATGCGCGGCGCAGGCATCGATCCCGATGAACACGTCGTGAGAGTTGCCGTGGCGTTGGGGCGCCACCGGCACGACCGGGCAACGCGGCAGTGCGAGGCGCGGACAGGGGCGTCTGATGAATCGAATGAGACGTCGATCGTCTACTATGTGCGGCGCGCAGACCTGATAAAGATCGGCACCACGACCCAGCCGCACAGCCGCTTCGCGGCTCTACTGCCGGACGAGATCCTTGCGTGGGAGCCAGGGGGCCGCACCGTGGAGCGGGCGCGCCACCAGGAGTTCGCAAAGTGGAGAGTCGGCGGTTCCGAGTACTTTCGAGCGAACGAACCTCTGAGCGCTCTTGCTGGTCAACTCCATGAGTTGCATGGACAGCCGAAACCGGATTGGCCGACGCTGGCTAGCGTCAGCGCTATTCGATCGAAGCATCTGACGCCGCTGGCGGCGCCCGCAATTCCAGTCCTCGTGACCGTTGGCGAAGGCGTCGAAGCGCTCGGGATCAAGAGGAACACTGCAGACATGTGGGTTCGCCGAAAGTCTCTCATCGCGGCCGGGAAGAACCAGTTCGGCCGTCCCGTCTACCTCCTCGCCCACATGCGCGAACTCGCCGAGCGGGGCGGCTTGATGCAGCCTGCAGGCGCCGCCTGACCCCCATCTCCTGCGCGCGGCGGCTCCAGCGCAGGCGGGCCCGCGTCACATCCGTCCCCCGGGTGCGCGGCCCCGGTCCGTCCGGCCTGCGGGAGGGGCCGGACGGACCTAGACCATGTGGAGGCTGCCATCGACTCTGAGCGGAAGGCTGCCTACCAGCAGCTCGAAGAAGCGATCCGTCGCGTCAACGAGCTGGAGGGCGCCGACGGGGTCCTCACCGAATGGGTCGTTGTTACGGCTACACAGTCCTTCGACGGTGACGGCGATGGACTCACGCAGGTCGGGAAACTGCTGCCTGACGGTGGCGGACAGGTCCCCTATCACCGGCTCATGGGACTCCTCGACTACGCCCTGACATGCTGCCGTGCCGAGGTGGCAGAGACGTGAGCTCAGCGATCTACCGCTACGAGATCCCCGTCGACGACCAGTGGCACGCGGTCCAGCTCTCAGGAGACGTGATCCACGTGGCCTGCCGCAATCCGCGTGCCGTCGAACTCTGGGGGATTCATACGGACGGACCCTCGGCGACGCGCGGCTTCCGGGTCTTCGGTACAGGCCAGCCACTTCCCGGCAAGGTCAGGCACGTCGGTACCGCCCCCACTCCAGACGGCCAGCTTGTCTGGCACCTGTTGGAGCTCGCCTGACCCCAAGGCTCGGGGCTGCTTCACACATCCGCGCCCGGGTGGGCCCCGATGTCCCGCCGCCCTCTGTCCCACGCTGGGTGGCAGGACACCCGCCCCGGCCGACTTCACCCATGGGCCGGGGCGGGCTCGACATTTCACTCAGCGCCACGCGGCGCGCCACCACAAGGAGAGCCGCCGTGGCGAACATCTGTTTCAACATTGCCCTCGGGCGGCTCGCCTACTACGCCAGCCTCCCCGCCGCGAACGACGCGCTGATCCTGGTGCCGTTGGAGAGCAGCGGCCTGGAGACCGACGCCGTCCTGCGCGACAAGGATGATCTCGCCGCCGTCGTCGCCGGGACCACCAACGAGCAGACCACCGTGGGCCGCAAAACCCTCGCAAGCGTCACCGTCACCGTCGACGACACCAACGACCGCGTCGCACTCGACGCCGCCGACGTCACCTGGACCGCCCCCACCGGCAACGCGATCGGCGCAGTCGTCATCTGCTACGACCCCGACACCACCGGCGGCACCGACACCGACCTCATCCCGCTCACCAAACACGACGTGACGTGGACCCCGGACGGGAACAACTTCACGGTCACGATTGCGGACTTCTGCCGGGTCAGCTCCACCGCGTAACCCCCAGCGGGCCGAGCGGGAGGCGCCGTGGCGAGCTTCAGCGACGACTTCAACCGCGCCAACTCCACCGACCTCGGGGCTAGCTGGGTCGAGGTGTCCGGGGACTGGTCGATCCTCTCCAACCAGCTCTCCCCGGGCGCGGCAGGCGGCACGATCATCCTGCGCGCCGCCAGCACCATGGCCAGCAACGACCACTACGCCCAGGCCACGATCGCCGCCACCACAGCCGCGAGTCAGGGCGTGTGGTGCCGAGGCAACGCGAACATCACCAGCGGCTACCTGTGGCGCAACAACGGCACGTCGTGGGACCTCTTCCGCGTCGTCGGCGGCTCCTTCACCGCCATCGGCACCTACGCCGCAGCCGCCGCCCCCGGCGACATCGCACGCGTACAAGCCGTCGGCAGCACCATCACCGCCTACGTCGGCGGCATTCAGCGCGTCTCCGTCACCGACACTGCAGTCACCACCGGCACCAGCGTCGGCATCCGCGCCGACTCCGCCGGGGCACTGCGATTCGATGATTTCACTGCCGCGGACCTGTCCGCCGGCGCGACCCTCACTACCGCGGCCGCCACCGAGACCGCGCAGGTTCTGGCCGGCGGCAAGGCGGCGGCGCTCGGGCTCGCTGCCGCTACGCACGCCGCGCAGCCGGTCACGGGCGCCAAGGCCGCGCCCCTCGGCACCGGCGCCACGACCGAAGCGGCGCAGGCACTTGCTGGCGTCAAGACCGCTGCCCTCGACGCTGCGGCTGCCGTCGAGGCGGCGCAGCAAGTAGCCGACGCCAAGACGGGCGTCCTCGGCGCTGCCCTTGAGGCTGGCGCCGCGCAAGCCGTCACCGGCGTCAAGACGGAGCCGCTGCTCGCCGCGGCGCAGGCCGAGACAGCCCAGCCGCTCGCGGCCGAGGTGAGCCACAGTCTCCCCCCTGCTGCTGCCGTAGGGACAGCCCAGCCGCTTGCCGGGGTGAAGAGCGCTGCCCTCGGCCCCGCCCAGGAAGCAGCCGCTGCCGGGCCGCTCACCGCGGGCGGCCTCGACCTGGACCTCGACATCACCGTCGGCGTACCGCACGCAGCCGCCTGGAACGTGCAGACGCCGCTACCCGGTTGGGGGGTGGGCGCACCGTGCTGATTCCCTCCTCCTCCACGGAGTACCTGCACATCCCGGTCACCGCACCGGCTGGCACCGACCTCACCGCAGCGCCGGTCAAGATCGCCGTGGTGGCGCATGCCGACAACCCGTCTGGTGCGGAGTGGAAGACCGCCGAGTGGGTGGACGGCGCAGCCCGGCTCCTCATCGGGCCCGACGGCGGCGCACTCACGCTCACCCGCGGCAGCTACCGGGTGTGGATCGCCATCGATTCCCCCGGGCCTGAAAACGTCATCCGCCAGTCCGGCATGTTGAGCATCCGCTAAGGCCCGCCATCGCGCACCACGATCATCCCGGCGCCGAAGGAGACGCGATGACCATCCCCGCATCCTTGGAGGGCACTGGCCCTGCCTGCGCGCTGTGCGGAATCCGCGCGGTCGTCCACTGGCAGAAGCGCCTCAGCGACGACGAGCTTGACGCGTACATCGCCCTGGAGCAGGCCCGCCGCGACAGCGCCACCGAGCTCGCCGACCCGGCCGGGCCCCCGCCCGCATTTCCGCTGCTGCCGACCGCCCAGGACTGCACGCGCCTCGTCCACGGCTGCGCCGACCACGGCATCAGCCTCGACCGCGCCGCACTCATCCACCTCAAGGCCTGCACCGCCCCCACGGTGGCGGACCTGCCCGGCTGCAACTGCACCCCCGAGGCCGCACCCGATCCCGAGCCGGACCCCGTACCGGTACAGCTGCCGCCCGGATGGATCACCGGGGGCGGTACCTGATGGCCCGGCGCACCTGCGCGGTCATGCTCGAACCGACAGAGAAAGCACCCGCGCGGCCGTGCCAACAGCCCGCCATGCGAGGCGGCGATCTCTGCCGCATCCACGCCAACCCGGCCGAGATCAAACCCCTCACCGACGTGCCCGAACGGCGGCGGTGCACCGCGACGGCCAGCAGCGGCGAGCCGTGCAAGCGCTGGTCGATGGCCTACCAGGACGTGTGCGGCGCCCACGGCGGGAAAGCCCCCCAAAACCGGGCCGCAGCCAACCGGCGTAAAGCGGATGCGGAGGTCGATGCCCGGGCCCGGCGCCTGTGGGCCCGCATCGACGCCACACCGGTCGACAACCCACTCCTCGCCCTCCAGCAGGTCGCAGGCGAAGTCCTCGCGTTCAAAGACGCATGCGCGGGCATGGTCAACCAGCTGCAGGAAATCCGCTACCAGGGCGCGGCCGGCGAGCAGCTCCGCGCCGAAATCGTCCTGTACGAACGCGCCATGGACCGGGCCGGAAACTTCCTCGCGAAGCTCGCGCAGCTCAACATCGACGAGAGGCTCGCGGCGATCAGCGAGCGGCAGGCCGAGGCGGTCATCGGCGCCATCGAGGCCGCGCTGGCCTACGCGGGCATCACCGGCGAGACCCGCGTGAAGGCCAAGCAGGTGGCGGCCCGTCGGCTGCGCATCGTGTAGCCGCTGAAGGGGGCGCCGTGGACCTGCTGCTGCTGCGCGTCGCCGACCGGCTGGAAGAGCCACCCCCCGACGTATTCGCCGATCTCGGCTACGTACCCACCGCCAAGCAGCAGGAGTTCCACGACGCCACCGAGTTCGACGTCCTGTACGGGGGAGCCGCGGGCGGGGGAAAGACCCGAGCGCTCGTCATGGATGCCATCCGGGACTGTGCCACCTACCCGGGGCTGCGCGTTGGTGCCTTCCGGCGCACTTACGGTGAGCTGAAGGAAAGCCTGATTGCCGAGCTGGCGCTGGTCTCGTTCGCCCGGGCGCTGGGGGCAAGCTGGAACGGCACCGAGTTCGAGCTACGGTTCCCCAACGGCGCTTTGATCATGTTCCGGTACGCGGAGACCGTGCAGGACGCCACCCGCCGCCAGGGCGGCCAGTACCAGAAGCTCCTCTTCGATGAACGGACTCTCACGCCCCCTGACGTGTGCTCCTTCCTGGAGTCGCGGCTGCGCTCCGGCCGCCGCGACATCCCCGTCCTCGGCATCCGGTCCGGCACGAATCCGGGCGGCCCGGGTCATGGCGCGGTGAAGACCCGCTACATCAAGCCCACCAACTACGGACAGAAGGTCGTCACTGACGTCCGCGGCCGGACCGTGCGGTTCATCCCATCGAGGCTCTCCGACAACCCGCACGTCAACCCCGAGTACGCGCAGGACCTGCAGGCCCTGGACGGCAAGCTGCGCGCCGCATTCCTGGACGGTGACTGGGACGTGTTCGCCGGCCAGATGTTCCCCGAGCTCAAGCGCGGCCGGCACGTTGTCGAACCGATGGAGCTGCCGCCGACCTGGCGCCGGTACAACGGCATCGACTGGGGCTTCGCGGCGCCGTGGGCTGTGTTGTGGGCGGCGCAGGACGAGGACGGCCGGGTCTGGGTGTACCGCGAGTGCTACCAGCGGGGTGTGGGGGAGGGCGAGCAGGCGCAGCGGATTCTGGCGGCTGAGGCGGACGGGGAGCATATCGCCGTGCGGTACGCGGACGATGCGATGTGGGCGACCCGCGGTGAAGCCAAGCCGATCGCAGCGGTCTACGCAGATAGCGGTGTGCACCTGACCCAGGCCGGCAAGGGCGCGGGCTCGCGCGTGAACGGCTGGCAGCGCGTCCACTCCTACCTGACTGAGGCGCTGGCCTGCTCGCATCACCGGGCGCTGGGCTGGGAGATGTGCCCGAAACTGCACATCTTCTCGACCTGCACGGAGTTGTACCGCGAGCTGGCGGATCTGCCGCATGCCACTAAGGGTGACCCCGAAGACGCCGATACGACGGCAGATGATCACGCCAGCGATGCCCTCCGCTATCTCTTGATCAACCTGGGATCAGGGCCCGAGTTCGTCATGCTCGACGAGAGCACAGTCGAACCTGGACCCGAAGTGCTGCAGGCGCTGGGGGCGACGATGGCCTACCGGCCGGCTCCCGACGCAGCAGACGACGACTGGTGGCTGCAGGACGATGAGGCACCGCGTGCCGGGGGGACGGTGGGAGCCCCGTGAGCCTGCGTACCTGGTGGCAGAACCTGACCGGCGGCGGCGAGGTACTGGAGACCGCGTCAGCCAGGGCGGCCAAGCTGCCTGAGCGCACGGGCTACGAGTACGGCGTCGGCCCGGGTGGCCTGACCGAGTCCAACCAGGGCATCGGGGCTGCGACCCGCAGCGACCGGCGCTCGATGCTGACCCAGCTCTACGACGCCTACCTGGCCTGCCCCTGGGCCTGGGCGTCGGTCAACGCCATCGCCCGCACCGTCACCGCCGGGGGCCTGGTTACCGACTGGGCCAACGACGACGGCGAGGGCGAGGAGAAGGAGCCAGACAAGCCGGCCGAAGTGCTGCTGCTGGAGCGGATGCTCGCCTACTGCAACCCGCGCGAGAACATTCGGCAGATCCTGCGCGGCGTGATCACCGACCTCCTCGTTTTCGGGGATGCATTCATTGAGGTCGTGTGGGTGGGGCAGCAGCCGGTCGCCCTGTACTCCCTGGACTGTCCGAGCATGATGCCGATCGCGGACGAGCACGGCACGATCACCGGCTATGTGCAGGTGACGGAGCAGCAGCAGCGCGCCAAGTTCGAGCCCCGCGACGTGATCCACATCAGTCTCGACTCTCCGCGCTCCGGCGTATTCGGGGTGTCGCCCACCCAGGCCGCTCTGCTGCCGATCACGTCGTGGCTTTTCTCGGCGGCGACCACCAAGGAGATCTTCCGCAAGGGCGCGCCGCCCTTGATCCACGTCGACCACCCGGCGGGGGCTCAGGACAACGCGATCAACAGGTGGAATGCGCAGTACATGCAGCGCAACGTCGGCCCCCGCAACATCGGCGTCCCCATCAACACCAAGGGCGGAGCCAGTGTCCATGAGCTCGCCCAGAGCCGCACCATGGACTACCTCAAGTTCCTGGATCAGAAGCGCGACGAGATCATCGCCGCCTACGGGGTGCCGCCAGCGAAGGTCGGCATCATCGAGTCCGGGAATCTCGGTGGCGGCACCGGTGAGGCGCAGGACCGCACCTTCATGGTCAACACCTGCCAGCCGATTGCCGAGCTGGTCCTGGAGGCCCTGAACTACCACCTTGCCAAGCTCGGGTTCGGCGTCGAGGGCTGGAAGCTCAAATTCCAGGACATCGACATGCGGGACTCCAAGACCATCGAGGAGATCCGCGACCTGCGGCTGCGCAACGGTTCCTGGACCCTGGACCGCTACCGCGCCGACATCAGCGAACCGCCCGTCGAGGGCGGCGACCAGGCCGTCCTCGTCGACCGCACCAACCTGGTGCGCTGGGCCGACATGGACGCCGCATCCAAGGCGTCGATCGCGAACAAACTGCGCGGCACCGCCCTGGAACCCGGCCCCCCCGAGCACGGGGAGCCGATCGCGGTCGAGAAGCCCGAACCAGCTGAAGTCCCCGCCCGGCTTGCCCCCTTCGCCGGCAAGACCCCGCCACCGGGCCCCGCTCGTGTGGCGGCGCCGGAGCCGCAGACGGCCGAGTCCCGGCACCTTCTGTACCGCAGGCGCCTGCGGGAAGCGCTTGCCGCGCTGCCGGGAGATGCCGATGAGTACGCCGCCTGATCCGAGCCCGGTCGTGCAGCCACCGGACCCGCAAGGCCATCCGCTGCGCGCCAAGGACGCGGCGGCGCTGATCAAGAAGAGGGTCGGATGACGGGGGGGGTGAGCGTGGCATCCCTGGACTACTCCGACGGCTGCATGATCGCCCTCTATCCGCCGCCGGAACTTGCCGAGAAGCTGGCAATCGAGGGCGGACTCACGGCCGAGGAGTTGCACGTCACGGTCGCTTACTGCGGGGACGCCGCCGACATCGACGGCGACACGCTGCGGGCGGTCGTCGCGGAGCTGACCGCACGCCGTCCGCTCGCCGCGCAACTGGCCGGGCTGGCCCGCTTCACCGGCGGCGGCAAGGACGTCCTCGTGGTCCTCGTCGACTCCGCAGACCTTGAAGACCTGCGCCGCGACACCTTGGACGCCCTGTACGAGCGGGGAATCCAGATCCCGCGGGACCACGGCTTCACCGCCCACCTCACCCTCTCCCACGTGGAGCCGGACGAGGAGGCGCCGCTGGATCGGCTCGACGCGCTGCCGATCGAGTTCACCGCCCTGTCGGCCGTCCATGGCACCGACCGCACCGACAGGGCGTTTGCGCATCCTATGGAGCCGGTCGCACGCGAGGCGTTTGCCACCGGCTGGGCACTGTCTGGCGGCCCCATGACGGCTCGGGTCCGGCTCGCCTGCGAGACCGCGGTACGGATAGCGACTGAAGCGACCGACGACCCGGACATCCTCAAAGCCACTATCGACCTGGGAAGGTTGGAGGGCATGTGGGCGCTGCTGTTCCAGCGCCGCGAGGATCAACAGGCAGCCCACACACGGCTCGTGACAGCGGCATGGCGTGCCCTCCTCGGCCGGGACGCGGTGGCCGTCATGGTCGACAGTCTGCGCTGGCGGGCACGGATGACCGAAGCCCGCGACCCCGAGCGCAACAGCATCAGAACGGAAGCGCTCGCCGCAGCGAAGGCCATGCTGCACGCACTCGCCGACCTTGCCGGGTTCTCAGCCCTGCGTGTCGCGATCCGCAACGCGATCGCCGCGGGCCGCGCCGAGGGCATGGTCAATGCGGTCGCCATCGCCGCCGAACGCGCCAATACCATCGGCCTCGACTGGAATCTCGCCTTCAAGGACGCCTACCAGGCGCTGGAGCGCCTCGATGAACTGTGGGCCGACGCCGGGGGCTGGCTCGGGCGCACCCTCGACGGCGCCGCAGCCGACCTCGGGCGGGTTCTCGCCGACAGTGCCGAGGCGGGCCTGTCCCGCGAGGAAATGATCGACGCGGCGCTCGATGTCCTCACCGCAGACGAGGGCGCGGTGGCGTTCACCGTCGACTGGGCGATGACCACCGCGGCTGACGAAGGCGCGCTGAGCCTGTACCAGTCCGAGGGCGTTCTGCAGATTGACATCATCACCGCGGGCGATGGCCGCGTCTGTCCTGCCTGTATCGACGCTGAGACGGGCAGCCCGTGGCGGATGGGGGATCAGCCGCGGATGCCCCTGCACCCCTCGTGTCGCTGCTGCTATGCCGCCGACGTGAGCCTCGCCCATTTCGCCGCCTGGTTCGTCTGACCTGAAGGAGCATGACCATGAGCGGCGCCAATCCGTCTGCCGCCCGCACCCTGTGGAAGCTCAACGGGTCGGGCACGACCACGCTCAGCGTTAACGGCGACAGCGGACCGATCTCGATCGGCGACGTCACCGACCTGTGGCTCCCGGTGTACGTCGCCGGGACCTCGACGGGCACCAGCCCGACACTGGATGTACAGATCGACGTACAGGATCTGGACGGCCACTGGTTCCCCCAGGTCGCCAAGGTCACCCAGCTGACATCGGCGCCCAACTTCACCAACGTCAGCTGTGGACTGCATATCGGCGGCCTCGGCTCGATGGTGCTGCCACACTTCTGCCGCGTCAGCTGGACGCTGGGTGGCACGAACCCGGCCTTCCCCGGCGCGTCGATCAGCCTGGTGGGGCGGTGACCGCGATGACCGCCGCCGTTACGGAGAGCCGGATCGGGACCGTCTCAGGCATCGCCCTCGTACCCGGGGTGAGCCGCAACGGACGCCTGTACACCGCCGAAGCCATCGGCAAGGCCGTGGCCCGCGCCCAGGAACGCATCGCCGACGGCGAGCAGCCGCTCACCATGCTCACCCACCATGCCGCTGACGACGACTCCACCCAAATCGTCGGCCGCATCACCGCGATGGAACAAGACGAGGACGGGCGCGCCCGCTACGTAGCGGACCTCGCCGACACCGGCCCCGCCCGCACCATTGCCTCCCTCGTCGACACCCGCAGCGGCACCCCCTTCCTGCGGGGCGTGTCCATCCGCGGCGCCTGGGTCGGCAAGGTGCGGAGCCAGCCCGGCCCGGACGGCACGCCGGTGGAGACGGCGGACGACCTGGAGCTCGACGGGCTCGACTTCACCCGCAAGCCCGGGGTGCTGGGCGCGCGGGTCGACAGCTTCACCCCCGCAGGCGCAGACGGCGCTGAGGAGGCGGCATCCGAACGGATGCTCATCACCGAGTCAGTGCAGGAGGCGCTGGTGCAGACGACCATCAACGAGGCCGACAGCGAGGCGACAGCCTCCGGCAGCGAGCAGGGCCCCTTCGCGGACCCGGGCTACCAGAAGGACAAGCAGAAGCGATACGACCTCTCAACGAAGGCCCGGGCCAAGGCGGCCTGGTCGTACATCGGCCAGGCCGACAATGCCTGCCTCTACACCGCAGCGCAGCTCAAGCGGATCAAGCAGCGGATCGTGAAGGCCCTCAAGGCGTTCGGGGTGACCGTCGCCGCCCAGGAAGGGTGGCTGATCGACCCGGCCGCCGAGGTCACCGAGGCGCTCGCCGAATGCTGGGGCATGGACGCGGCCGACGCCGGAAACCTGTACGTCTCGCTGACGAACGGCCCCACCACGGTCACGGTCTCCTCGTACAGCCTCGACCCCCACGACCTCGACGCGGTCGGCCGGGCGGCGATGGCGGGCGCGTGTCAGGCCCTGCTCGGCATCGACCCGGACATGGATGGCGACGTCGACATCCCCGGCGAGCCTAACGGCGACGCCGAACCGGGCAGCGCCGCAGGAGCCGTCTGCCCGTGCGGCTGCGGCTGCGCCATCCCCGAGACGCCCGGCAACTGCCCGTGCGAGTGCGAGTCCTGCGCGCACTGCAAGACAGACGAGGACGACGTGAGCTCGGACGACGCCATGGAGTCGCTTCCCGCAGCCGTTGCCGGCGAGCCGGTCACCGCCGGGCACTGGGCGCTCCTGCACGAGTCCGGACTGCTCGCCCCCGGCGTCTACGTCACCGCCGCCCTCATCAACGAGGCCCTCACCCTCAAGGCCGCCGCGGCGGCCGTTGAATCTTCGGCACCGGAGGTACCGGACGCCGAGACCACCCCACCCGAGGAGGAGCCCGCCATGGCGGAGCCCAACACCGCAGCAGAGACTGCTGCCGCCCCCGCCGCCGGTGGGGTCCACCTGAGCGACGACCAGTTCCAGCAGCTGCTGGCCCGCTTCGCCCCCCAGCCGGCCGCCGCGGCTCCCGTGGAGACGGCACCGGCCGAGCCGGTCGCGGAGACCGCCACCCGGGCGCCGGAGCCGGTCGCTGTGACGGAGACCGAGGACCAGCGCATCGAGCGGCTGGTCGCCGAGGGCATCAAGGCGGCACTGCCCCACGCCGTGCAGGAGCACGTCGAGGCCACCGGCGGCCCCGCCCGCAAGGGCCTGGTCACCCCGGTCGCCGAAACCGGCACCGCGCCAGCCAGCGGCATCCCCGAGGGATGGCCGCAGAAGCCGCTGCACGAGTACACCGACGAGGAGTTCCGCCAGTACGCGTCGCCTGCGACCGTCAACGCGATCCTCGGCACGAAGGCCGCCTCGTCCTGACGCAGCACCGCCCCACCTGACCGCCAGCGGACCGCTGGTGCCGCCCGGCAGCGATGGTCACCCGGCCCCGCCCACACCTGGTGTGCGGGGCTTTGCCATACCCAGACCTTGCCGAGAAAGGCACCCCCATGAGCACCAACGCGGACCTCCGCGAGGCGCTGACCGCCGCTGGCGCAGCAGCCCTCACCCCGACCATCGTCGACCCGCTGCTGCTGGAGTACCAGCGCCGCTACGCCCCGCTGGTGCGGGCCATCCCGTCCCGCAAGTGGGACAGCAACGTCTACTACTTCAACCAGCGCACTGCCCGCGCGGCCGGTGGCTTCGTCTCCGACGGCGGCGCCCGGCCCGTCTCCAACTCCACCTACGTGCAGAACAGTTTCACCATCCGCAACCTGCAGTCCGTGGGCGCGGTCACCGGCTACGCGCAGGCTGTCACCCGCGGCCTGGCGGGCGACCTGCGCGCCCAGGAGATCGAGGGCTCCATCCAGGGCCTGTACTGGGACATTGAGAATGCGGTCCTGTGGGGCAACTCCAGCTCGACCGCGCTCGGCGGCTACCCGCAGTTCGACGGCCTGGACAGCCTGGTGTCGACGTTCTCGGGCGGCACCCAGAACGCCACGGATGCGGCGAATGCGTCGCTGTCGCTGGGCTGGCTCGACAAGCTGATCGACATGGTGGAGCAGCAGGCGGCCATGAAGATCAACGGTTCGGGCTGGATGTTCGTGATGAGCTCCACCGCCGAGTCGCGGATCGCGCAGCTCGCCATCGCCAGCCAGCGCTACCTCACGCCCACCGAGGTCGCCGCCGGTCTCAACGTGCAGTCGTACCGCGGCATTCCGCTGGTCACGTCGTCGTTCCTGTCGGCCCGCTCTTACCAGATGGGCACGGTCACCACGGCGACCGCGACCACCGGCGGGACGCTGGCCGCAGCCACGTACTACTACCAGATCGCGCCGGTCATCGCCCGCCAGGGCGAGATCCTGCCCTCCACCGAAGTCTCCCAGACCACGACCGGTGCGACCTCCACCGTCACCCTGTCGTTCTCCACTCCGGCGGCCTACGACGGTGCCCAGCCGAACCTGTACAAGGTGTTCCGCTCGACTTCCACCGGAGCTGAGACGTTCCTGGGCTACGTCGATGCCACCGTCGGGATCGCCGCCGACGGCGTCACCCCGGTCCTCACCACCTCGATCGTGGACGACGGCGCCAAGCTCACACCGAAGAACGGCTCGACCGTCCCGGCGGCCGGACCTGCCGCCTACGTCGGCACCAACACGTCCATGAAGCCGCAGGCCGCGGGTTCGGAAAACATCTACCTGATCGCCCGCGACCCCCAGTTCCTGCTGCGGCCCTACGTGCGCGAGCTGGAGCCCCTGGACGTGTACCCGACGACGGCGGCCCCGGACCAGATGCCGTATGCCATCGTCTCCGACTGCGCCCTCGCGGTGCGCGCGCCCAAGTACACCGGCCGCATCACCCGCGTCTCCTCGTCGCTGACCAGCTGACGAACCCGCTGCTGCGGCCGGGTCTCGGCGCGAGCCGGCCGCAGCCTCACCCTTCCCCCAGAGCCCGGGTGATAGCCGGCCCTGGGAATGCCCGAGGAGGGCACATGCCTTTGATCAAGAAGGACCAGGCGGGCAGCGACTCACTCGGCCACGTCTGGCCCGAGGACGGCGCGGTCGTCGAGATGCCCCACGAGGAGGCCGAAGAACTCCTGGCCATCCCCGACGGCGGCTTCTCCCTCGCCTCCAGGGGGGAGGCCAGCGAGGACGGCGGCGCGGATGAGGACCTAGACCTCGACGCAGCCCAGGCGCACAACGACGACCCCGAGGCCAACCCGGAGTTCTCCGAGGTGGACCCGAAAACCCAGGACACCGAGGCGCCCAAGCCGACCGCCAAGAAGACCGCGGCGCGCAAGACCGCCGCCAGCAAGCCGGAGTAGCCGATGCCCGCGGACTCCCCGGTCCCGCTCGCCACAGCGGCAGACATGCAGACCGGGCAGTTCGCCGACCTGGTCCGCGACTACAGCATCAGCGCGCTGGACGACCTGATGATCGAGGCGACCCGGCTGGCGGAAGGCATGTGCGGCCGGCGCCTCGCCCCGTTCACGGGAGTGCCGGAGTCACACCGGGCGCAAGGTATCGACCCGGACGAGTACACCGACGCCGCATCCATGCCGATGGACCTGCAAGGCACTCTGGGCCGCTCCTACTCCAACGCCCTCGGCGCCGGTGACCAGGTGCGGCACGTGTGGCTGAACGAGTACGCACCCCGGTATCCGGAGATGTGGACGTACACGGGCCTTCAGGTCACCATCCTGCGCTCCTACGGCGGAACGCAGACGGTCGCTTCGACCTCCCTGATCGGCGCCGAAGCGGATTCCGGGCACATCTGGTTCAGCCTCGGCACGTTCCTGCCAGTGGGGTCCCTGGTTCGCGTCACCTACGGCGGCGGCTACGCCACGGTGCCCGCCGACCTGGGGCGCGGCTGCAAGCTCCTGGCAGCCTCCCTGGTGCTGGGCGAAATCGACCCGGCGGGAACCCAGTTCGGACACGACCGGGGTGTCCTCGCCGGGCAGGCCGAGACGATCCTCTCCAACTACCAGCGCACCTAAGGGGCCGTTGTGACGTCAGCCGACGCGGTCGACCGGGAAGCGGCTTGGCTCGCCGCTGCCGACCCGGCCGACGGGTTGCCCGCCCTGCTGGCCAGCCAAGGCGGTCCGTTCGACGTCGTGCAGGCGTACCAGCCGCGCACCCCGGCCGCCCGCAAAAACTCGTTGTACGTCTGTCGCCGCCGCTTCCAGGAGGTCCGCACCGCGCACATCCGCCGCATGGCCCGCCACCAGTTCGAGCTGCGGATCACCTGGCCGCAGTCGTCGCCTACGGGCTCCGCCGAGGACGTGCAGCGTGCCCTGGACGCAGCCGTGGATCTCGTGCTGCTGCGCGTCGGCGGCCTGTTCATGGACAAGACTCACGGCGGCCGCTTCCTGAGCGTCGCTGAGGACCCCGCCGAGGTCAGCGTCGACTTCGCCGACCCCGTCGCGAGCATGCAGAACAGGGCCGACCTGACGTGCCTGATCAGCTACTCCGCGGACGACGCCGAGATCAACGGCTGACCGCCCCCTCCCCATTCAGCCCCCGGACCGTCTGGCCGGGGGCTTTCCCACGCCCCGATACCGGGAGAGCCCTGTGCGCCAGCGCAACGACACCACGCACGCATGGACCTTCGTGGCCACGCCTGCCACCGACACCGAGCCTGAGACCCCGCCATACACCGTCGAGCCCGGCGGCACCACCGACCGCCCGGAACTCCTCGACGGCTGGACCGCCCTCGACGACGAGCCCGACGCCCCGACCGACGACGAGACGGCCAAGAACGCGCCGCCGCTCACGCGCCGACCCAAGAAGACCATCGCGGACACCGAGGACACCAAGGGAGGTGAGCCGCAGTGACGCTTCTCTCCCGGCTCGGATGGATCGGCATCGCCAAGGAGGTCACCCAGGGCACGTTCCTGGCGCCGACCTTCTACCTGCCGGTCACCAAGTCCGACTTCAATATCGAATACGCGCAGCTCAAGGACGAAAGCTACCGGGCTAACGACACTGGGCTGCAGGGCCTTTACCAGGGCACGGGAGAGACGACCGCGTCCCTGGAGCTGTCGGCCTACCCGGACTGCATCGGCTACCTGCTGCGCGTCATCGGACCCGACACGGTCACCGCGGGCGTCTCCACGACCCTGTCCTCATCGACGATCATCGGCGCCACGTCCATTTCGACTGCGGCCAGCATCCCCCTCGGGACGACCATCGCGATCGACACAGCCGGGAACCTGGAGTACGCGATCACCGGTACCCCGTCGGGGTCCGGCCCGTACACGATCCCGATCACCACCCCGGCGGGTGGCCTGACCAAGGCTCACAGCTCCGCAGTCACGGTCCTCGGCCAGACCACGCACACCTTCAAGCAGTCCACCACCGTGGCCAAGCCGACCTACTCATTCGTCGACTACAACGTCTACGAGACGTGGGGCTACCCGGGCTGCATGCTCTCCGAGGTCGGCATCAAGATCGACCCAAAGGGCATGGCCACCCTCGACGCCAAGCTCACCGGCTGGATCGGCGCCGTCCAGACCGGCCTGGCCGCGCCCACCTTCACGAGCGTGCAGCCGCTGCTCGGCTGGCAGTGGGCCATGACCAACTCCGGCGGCAGCAGCACCCGCGGCCTGTCCTACGATCTCACCCTCAAGCGGGACATCGACGCCATCCACGCCTCCAACGGCACCCAGCAGCCGCGCGAGGTGTTCACCGGCGTCCTCGATGCCGAAATCAAGTACAAGGCGATCTACGAGAACGACACCGACTACAACCAGTACCTCCAGGCCCTGCAGACCTCCCCGACGTCGGCGGTACTGACTCAGCCCATCACGTCCGGTGGCGCATCGCTGACGCTGACCACCACGACACCCGGCTGGTCCAAGGGCGGCTACGACAAGTCCGGCATGTACGTGACCGCGGACTTCGAGGTCGCCGGCATCTACAACGCGACCGACGCCGGCGCCATCCAGGCCGTGCTGAAGAACTGGACGACCGCCGCGTTCTGACCGACCCCTCGGCCGTGCCCGCGCATGAGGGCGTCGCGGCACGGCCGAGGCTTCACGCCCTCAACGCCCTCAGCACAGGAGACCCTCATGTCCGGCTACACCACCCCCTATGTCCTGCTGCAGTTCCCCGACCTCGGCGACGATGTGTCCGTCCTCATGCGCAACCCGCAGCTCCTGCCCCCCAGCGAAATCACCCCCGAGGACGTGCCGGTCGACGACAAGGGCGAGCCCCTCGACTCGAACGCAGCCCAGCAGGCCATGTACAAGGTGTTCGCGCGCGTGATCGTCGCCTGGAAGGTGTACGACGCGTGCGCGCAGACAGGGCCAGACCTGGGCGAGGACGCCGATCCAGTGGCCCTGTTCGAGTCGCTCAGCGAGTCTCAGGACACTCAGGTGCGGCTGGGCGCCATCACCGTAGACAACATCAGCCGGATGCCCGTGCGGGTGATCAATAAGGTGATGGAGACGATCGCCCAGGTCGCGGACCCTCAGTAGGCCCCGGCTCCCCGTACTACGAGGACGTCCTACTCCCGATCGAATCGATCATTGAGGGGACGTGGGGCAGCGACGACGCCCCAGCCGAATGGGCCGACTACGTCCTAATGCGGCGCATGCACTGGTCGTGGGAGCAGCTCCAGGCCACCCCGCTCTATGTGCGCCGCTACTGCCTCGACATCATCGGCATGATCGCCGAACAAGAGGACCGTGAGGCGAAAAGAGCCGAGGCGAAGGCGAACCGCCAGTCCAGGGGGTGAGTGATGGAGCTGAGGGCGGGCGTATTCCGCCACTTGATGGCCGAGATCAACCGCGAAGGACAGCTCAAGTCCCGCACGGTCCTCACCCAGCTTGCCCGCGCCATCGAGCGCCAGGCAAAGATCAACGCAAGCGTCGGGGCGCACAAACGCGGCACACCGACGCCCGCCTCACCTGGAACGGGGCCAGCAGTGATATCCGGCACCCTGCGCCGGTCCATCACCCACAGCCCCATTGTTCCCCTCGCCGGGGGCTGGGAGACGAAGGTCGGCACCGGCGTCGGAATCAACCCGCCCTACGGCCGCACTCCCGCGAGCAAGTACGGCCTCTACCTGGAGACGGGCCTCAAGAACGGCGCAACCTACCCGTTCCTGCAGCCCGCCTTCAAATTCGGCTCCACCATCGTGGCCCCGCAGCTGTACCGCACGGTATTCCGCGTCGGCTGGCCCCGCGTCTGACCTGAATCCCGCACCGCCCGAGCAGGAAGGCGGTGCACGGTGGCCGAAGTTGCAGATCTTTTTGTCCGCCTGCGGGCCGAGACGGGCCAGTTCACCCGCGGCATGACCCAGGCCGGGCAGACCGGTGAGTCCTTCACCCAGCGCATGGGCGGCCTCGGCGGCATGCTCACCAAGGTCGGCAAGGCCACCACGATGGTCGGCCTTGGCTTCGTCGCCTACGGCGTCAAGGCGGCCGGTGACTTCCAGCAGCAGATGAACCTGCTGGTCACCGCCTGCGGTGAATCCTCGGCGAAGCTGAAGATGGTCTCCGACGGGGTCCTGTCCCTCGCCCGCGAGACC
Organism: Streptomyces sp. NPDC059994; assembly: GCF_042737755.1. Classification (NCBI taxonomy): domain Bacteria; kingdom Bacillati; phylum Actinomycetota; class Actinomycetes; order Kitasatosporales; family Streptomycetaceae; genus Streptomyces; species Streptomyces sp. NPDC059994. The sequence continues at coordinate 13,519 of NZ_JBHWUR010000037.1, read as the reverse complement.
GGCACGTCAACAAGCCAGCTCGCCGAAGGCATGTACCAGGTCGAGAAGGCCGGCTACCGGGCGGGCGACGGGCTGAAGGTGCTACGCGCCGCCGCACAGGGGGCCCGTGAGGAGGGTGCGGACCTCAAGGACGTCACCAATGCGATGACGTCGGTGATGGCGTCGTACCACCTGAAGGCGACCGACTCCGTCCGCGTCATGAACGCGATCAAGACGTCTGCCGGTGAAGGCAAGATGACCATGCAGGAGTTCGCGGGCAGCCTCTCGACGGTCATCCCTATCGCCTCCGCCAACAAGGTCAGCTTCGCCGAGGTTGGCGGCGCCATCGCCACCCTCAGCCAGCACGGCACCAGCGCGCGCGAGGCTACCCAGGAGCTCGCCTCCACCATCAAGAACTTGGCCGCGCCCAATAATGTCGCCGTCCAGGAGATGCAGCGCCTGGGCCTGTCGTCGACAGATGTGTCCACGAAACTCGGCAAGCGCGGGCTGACCGGCACGCTCGACCTGCTTTCCCAGACGGTGCTGGGCAAGATGGGCAAGTCCGGCACCGTCTTGTTGGACTCGTTCAACAAGACCAAGCAGGCGGCGGCAGATGCCGACCAGATGATCAAGAGCATGCCGCCCAGTCTGCAGAAGTTGGCGACGTCCTACTCAAAGGGCTCCATCTCGCTCGGCGACTGGCGCAAGGAGTTGAAGGCTCTTCCGCCCGAGCAGGCGAACTTGTTGTCCCAGTACGCCACGTTGCAGAACAAGACCAACGGGTTCTCTGCGGAGCTCAAGAGGGGCGGTCCTTCCGCCCAGACGTACACCGAAGCGATCAAGAAACTGACGGGTGGGGCCATCGGCCTCAACACGACGCTTCAGCTCACCGGGGAGAACACCGAAGGCTTCAAGGACCGCGTTGACAAGGTCGGCGAGTCGTTCACCGATGCCGGGAAGGACGTCGAGGGCTGGAAGATCACGCAGCAGTCCTTCAACGTCCAGATGGGCCGCCTCAAGGAGACCGTCACGACGGCGGCGATCGTGGTGGGCACCAAGCTCATTCCGATCATCGTCTCGACCATCAACTGGTTCGAGAAGCACAAGACCGCCACCAAGGCCCTCGCCATCATGATCGGCGTTATCCTTACCGGCTCGGTGCTCAAGTTCATCGGCAGCGCCCTGACCCCCTTCGTCAAGGCGATCGGCGGCATCGGCACAGCCATCGGCAAGGTGCCATGGGGCCGCGTCGCCTCGGGCGCCTCCGGCGCCTTCGACACGGCACGGCTGCGCGCCATGTACGCCTGGGACGGCATCAAGTCCGGGGCGGCCTCCGCTGGCCGGGCAGTTGCCAACTTCGGGCGGTCGGTAGGAACGGCGACCGCGAATGCCGGTAGGGCTGCTTGGTCCGGCATGGTCACGGGGCTGAAGAGTGTCGGCCTCGCCATGAAAACCGCGGCCATCGCCAGCCTAGATTTCGCGAAGTCTATGCTTGTTTCCGCTGCGGCTGCTCTGCGGAGTGCGGCGGCGACGGCCTGGCAGAAGATCCAGCTCGTCGCCACGACGGTCGCCACGAAGGTCGCGACCGCTGCCCAGTGGGCGCTCGACGCGGCCATGAACGCGAATCCGATCACCTTGATCGTGATCGCCCTGATCGCGCTGGTGGCGGCGATCATATGGGTGGCCACCAAGACGACGTGGTTCCAGATGATCTGGTCGGCAACCTGGGGTGCGATCAAGACGGCGACTGTGGCTGTCCTGAATGCGCTCAAGGCGGCGTTCCACGTTGCGATGGACGCGATCAAGGCCGTGGTGTCGCTGGCCCTGGCGGCGACTTTGGGAACGTTCCGCAACGCGCTCAACGGCGCCCGGGCGGTCGTCACGGGCACCCTCGGTGTGATCAAGTCGCTCTGGTCCGGCACGATGAACGGGATCCGCAGCGTCGCTTCGTCGGTGTGGTCGGGTATCCGCAGCACCATCACCGGCGCGATCAACGGGGCGAAGAGCGCCGTCTCGTCGGCGGTCGGCGGCATCGGCAAGCTGCTGTCCAGCATCAAGAGCATCGCCACCAACGCTCTGTCTGGCGCGGGCCAGTGGCTGCTGGATGCGGGCAAGCGTGTGGTCAGCGGCTTTGTCAATGGCATCAAGTCGGCGTTCGGCAGCGTCAAATCAGCCTTGGGTGGGCTCACTGACATGCTGCCGTCGTGGAAGGGCCCGCCCGCCAGGGACCGGGTGCTGCTGCACGGCGCAGGCCAGATGATCATTCAGGGGCTTGTGGCGGGCATGGGCAGCGGCTTCGCGTCCGTGCAGCGCACCGCGCGGAACGTCGGCAAGGTCACGGTCGCCGCGTTCTCCACCGAGCTGGGCATCCAGTCCCCGTCGACCAAGTTCAAGCAGCTCGGCGCCTATGTCATGCACGGCCTCATCTCGGGCCTGACCGGTTCGACGGCGAGGGTGCGGGCGGCCACGGAACGCATCGCGCGCGATCTGTACACCAGTTTTGGCTCCCACCACAAGGATCTTCAGCGGGTCATCAACAAGGACAACGCGCTGATGATGCGACTCGCCCACAACCGGGACACGGTGGCGAGCAGGCTGAAGGACGCCCAGAAGCGGCTGTCCGACCTGCAGAAAGACTGGACGAAGGAGCGGGACAGCGTCGCCCAGGGCATCATGCAGGGCGCCTCGGTCATCACCGCCGCGCCCGAGGGCCGAGGCGTCAACAGCTTCGACGTCGTCGACCAGATGCGGCAGAAGGTCGCCCAGGCTCAGCAGTTCGCGGCGAACCTCCGCGCCCTGCAGAAGAAGGGCCTGTCCAGCGACATGGTTCAGCAGCTTGCCACGGCGGGCGTGGACCAGGCCGGTGCCACTGTGCAGGCTCTGGCTGCGGGCACCAAGGGCCAGATCCAGGAGATGAACAAACTCCAGTCGAGCCTCAAGGGCGCCGCGAACTCCACGGGCGCGGCAGTCGCGGACTCGATGTACGGCGCCGGGATCAAGTCCGCCCAGGGCCTGGTCAAGGGGTTGCAGTCGCAGGAAGCGGCGATCGAGAAGCAGATGATGCGGATCGCCCTCGCCATGCAGAAGGCCATCAAGCACGCCCTCGGGATCAAATCACCCAGCCGGGTGTTCGAGTCGATCGGCACCTGGATCCCCAAGGGGTTGGCCAAGGGCGTCGACAGTGGCGCCGTCCACGCCGTCAACTCGGCCCGCAGCCTCGCCGGCGCCGTCACCGGGGCCGCGGTCGTGGGGGCAACGCCCGGGCTGGCCCTGGCTGGGCGCGGTGGGGGAGGCGCGACCAGCACAGTGATCCACAACCACTACGAGATCAAGGTGTCGGGCAGCGTCGCGACGATCGACGGCATCGCCCGCGAGGTCGAGGAGTCGTTCCTGCGCCGCGGCGGACGCAACTCCGTCACCTACCCCGGCTACCGGGGCCGCTGAGCGCCACCGGGCGCCCCCATCGCTCTCTTCTGGAGGTGCAGGTGCCCAACCCTAAGTTGGCTACGCTGGTTGAGCCGTTCACGGCAGCAGTCATCAACACCGCCCTGTGGAACTCGATCACCGGCACGGCAGCCCTCGACGCGACGAACGACCTGGTGACGCTGGCGCAGCCCACGGTCAGCGGCACTAGCAACTCGTTTGGCTCGACGACGCTGTACGACGCGACCTCCAGCAGCATCTACGCCCAGATCGCCGCCGTACCCAACGGGGCCGGCAACACGAAGACGGCGTTGGTGCTGCGCGTCGACGCCAACAACAGCGTTGCGATCCGCGTCGAATCCGGCATCCTCAAGTTCACGCTCCAGACCGCGGGCAGCACCGTCACCACGACGCTGCCGTCCTACGATCCGCACACCCACCGCTGGTGGAAGATCAGCGAATCCGCAGGCACCTGGACCGCCGCCACCGCACCAGACGGCGTCACCTGGACCACCCAGACCTCCAGCGCCTACAGCTGGTCGGCGTCCGCCCCCGCGATGACCGTGAGCTTCCAGACGTCGGCCGGGGCCACGGAGGTTGCCGGACTGGTCGCTGCGATCGGCCACATCAACACCCAGCTCGGCGGTCAGGCCAACCCTGGCTGGCCGACAGTGGAACACGGGTGGGGGGCCTACTGGGACGCCAACTCGGCCAACGCACCCCAGGACCGATACGTCGAGGTCACCGACCGCACCCGAGGCGCCACGTCCACGACGCGGGGCCGCCAGTACGAGCTCGACCAGGTCCGCTCCGGGGAGATGACAACCCGCCTCGCCAACACCGACAGTGCACTCGACCCCACCAATTCATCCGGCCCCTGGTACGGACGGATCGCGCCCTACGAGCCCTACCGGGTCCGCGCCCAGTGGCCAGCAACCCGCAACCTGCTGGACCAGGTCCACGCCACCGGCGGCGACCTGGGCGGCTATGCGCTGGGGACATTCGACAGCTCGGGCGTCGGCCCCGACATGTTCTCCATCACCGACACGACGGGCGGGTCGATCGTCGCGACGGCGACCGCCTGGCAGGGCGGCCGGGTCTTCCAGTTCGCCGTGCCGTCCGGGTCGACGTCCCCCTCCCGGATTGGGCACACACCCCGCTTCTCGGCGATCCCCGGCCAGACGTACACGATGCAGATGCAGGTCCGGAACGTGACCGCCTCCACGAGCCTCTCGGTAGCGGCTTTCATGGGCTGGTACATGGCAGCCGGGGCCACCGCCTCCTCGATCACCTACGGCACCACCACCGTGCTCACCGGCAGTACGACAGCGGGCTGGACGCAGGTGACCGTGACCGCGACCGCTCCGGCCGGAGCCATGGGCATCGACGTGGGGGTGGCGCTCGCGGCCACGGCTGCGGCAACCTGCAGCGTCCAAGTCGACGGCTGGCAGCTGGAGAAGGGGTCGGCTGCCTCCTCATGGGTCGCACCCGGCGTCTGGTATTCGGTCTACACCGGTTTCGTCGAGCGGTGGAGCCCGGAGTGGGAGATGTCCGGAACCTACGGCACAGTCAGCCCGACCTGCGTGGACGCGTTCGCGCTCCTGTCGAGGGTGCAGCTTTCCGATGTCCTGACCGAGCAGCTGTCGCTCGGGGCGTTCTCGGCCCGCTTCCTCTTCCAGCTGAGCGATCCCACAGGATCGCTGACGTTCGCAGACCGGCTGGGCGTATACCCCGCAGCAAAGATCGCCAATTCGAAGACCGGACCCGGGAGCATTACCCCGGGAACGCAGATCACCGCAGCCGACACCGTCAACGGAATCTTCACCGGAAGCGGCGGGGCGACAGTCACCACGATCACGAACCCGAGCCCGGGCGTGGGCGGCATCTTTGCATCCAGCATCATCGACCTCACCACGTCCGGGATCACAGGGCCCGCGAACCCCGCCCAGTGGACGCGCGCCGTCGCCTTCCGGTACACAGGCCCGACACCGTCGGACGCGGCGATCATCTGGTCCTGCATGGACCGCCAGCACGCATCGACCGGGGCACTCGCCACCGGCAGTCGGATCTTCCTGTCGGTCTCCTCGACCGGCCGCCTCATCCTGGTCATCGGCGGCCCCACAAACGTCTCGGTCGGGATGACGTTCACGCGAAATGACGGCACCTTCCCCACCGTGACGGACGGGAACTGGCACTGGGCCCTCTTCTCCTACGACGCCGCGAACGCCCGGGCGCGCGTGTCACTCGACGGCAACGACTGGTTCTGGACGAGCCTCGACCCCGCAGTCACCCCCACGGGGCTCGTCAGCGACAGCATCGGCGCCTGGTACGACATCGGGCTCGGAGGGGCAGCTGGCGACAATTTCGTCGGAGATGTTGCGTTCGCGGTTGAGTTCCCTGGTTGGTTCAGCAACGCGGACAACCAAGCCATCTACTCGGCATGGAAGAACTCCCTCGCAGGCGAGCCCACCCAGGACCGGTGGACACGGATCCTCGGCTGGGCCGGGTATGCCGGCGTCCGTGTCACACAGCCCGGGCTGACCACGTCGATGGGCCCGGCAAACCTGGCGGGCCAGGATGCGGTCAGCGCGCTGCAGGCAGTGACCGAAACCGAGGGTGGCGAGCACTTCATATCGCGGGAGGGCTGGGCAACGTTCCGCTCCCGCGGCGCCCGCTACAACGCGACCGTCCCTACCTGGACGTTTGGGGAGAAGCCGGAACTCGCCGAGTTCCCCTATGAAGACTGCAAGATGGACTTCGACGCCACCCGCCTGGCAAACGAGGTCACCGTCACCCAGTCCGGGTCGGGGCAGACGTTCACCGCCAACGACGCCGCATCCGTCACGCGATACTTCCCCAGCACGCTGTCCCGGTCGGTGAATTCCTCATCGGCCCTGGAATGCCAGGATGCCGCGGCCTACCTGTTGTCCCGCTACAAGAACCCCGCTACCCGCGTCAGCTCGATCAGGCTGCACCCGTCGGCGAACCCGATGCTATGGCCAGTGCTGTTGAGCCTCGAACTCGGCACGCGGGTCAGGGTGATGCGGCGCCCGCCCGGCGTCCCGGCCGTCCAAGTCGACTGCTTCGTCGAGTCCATCGCGATGCAGTTGGACGACGGCGCAGATGCAGTGGTCACACTCCAGCTGTCCCCGGCCGACCTCACTCCCTACGGGATCTTCGCGGCGTTCCACACCACCTTGTCGGGTTCGCCAGGGGCCGGCGTCACGTCGATCACCATCAACGCCGGGCAGGACAACACGAACCTTGCGTCCCAGCAGCTGTGGCCGGGCCAGCAGCTGGTCCTCGGCCAGAACACCCCGAACCAGGAGACCGTGACTATCAGCGCGGTCGGCGCGACAAGCCCCGGCTGGACCACTGCCGTGATCACCCTCACCGGAGCCACCACCAAGAGCCACACCTCCGGCGACATCGTGTGCGAACCACTGCCCGCCGGGTTCACCGACCCCACCACCTGGGACAACTCGGCGAAATTCGACTATGTCGCCTTTGCTTACTGAGGGGAGCCGTTCATGGCCCGCACTGTGCCCGTCATTGCCTCAGAGAGCCCCGGCAACTTCTTGACCGGCGCTCTGTGGAACGCGAACGTCAAGGCGCTCGGCGACTTCGAGACGGCCCGGCCGCTCTTCAACGGCTACCAGTCGTCCGCCCAGTCCATCAGCAACAACACGTGGACATCGCTGACGATCGACACAGAGGAACTCGACCCCGACGGCGGCCACTCCACGGTCACCAACACCAACCGCTACACCATCCAGGTCGCAGGAACCTATCTGCTGCTTGGGATGTCCGCGTTCGCAGCGAACGTGACCAGTGTCCGCGGCTGCCGCCTCGGCCTTAACGGCGCTGTCATCCGCGGCAGCCACGTCCAGCAGCAGACCTCGTCGGCGGGCGTCTGGTCCGGGACGTCGTGGGCCGTCCAGGTCTGCGCTGTCAACGATTGGGTTGATGTGGCCGGATATCAGAACTCTGGGGGCGCTTTGAACACATTTGCCGGGACCGACGCGGCTAGCCGCCTGGCCGTGTACTGGCTCTCCAAGTAGCCCCTGTTCAGCCCTCAACGCCCCTCGACCGGGGCTTTCTCTATGCCCTGGAGGCGCCATGCCTGACCTGTGGATGCCGGGAGCCGAGCGCCGCCCGGTCGGCAACACGGCGGCCATGAATGGCGGCCCGCCGCGCGTGACGTGGCACGCCACCTCGAACGACAGCGACTGGAGTTACGTCCACGAGCGCGACTACTTCGCTTCTGGGGGCGCCGACATGGCCCCCCACCTGCTGTGGGACCCCTTCACCGGGCAGATCGCCCAGTTCTTCCCCGCCTCATCCCGGGCGCTGGCTCTGAAGAACGCGACGGGCGAGCAGACGAACCGGACCGGCGACTACAACATCCAGATCGAGACCGTGTTCACCAGCGGCGAGACCGTGAACGGCCGCCGGTACGCAGACATCGCCGACACCCCCTGCGCCGGGCTGGACCGGCTGATGGCGTGGCTGCGCTCCCTCGGCATCCCCGACACCTGGCCCGGCGGCGCCCCCAGGGCGTGGGCGCGGCAGACCGTCTCCCTCGACACCTGGCGCACCCGAGGCGGCCACTACGGGCACCTCCACGTGCCCGGAAACGATCACATCGACCCCGGGCCCATGCCCAACCTTTTCAGCACCGCGGAGGACGACATGACCCCGGAAGAACACGCCTGGCTCAAAGACCTGCGCGACAACGTCGCGTTCAAGATCTGGTCCTACAAGGGGCAGGGGCGAGGCCAGGACGCCTACGCCGACCTCGGCGCGGCCGCCGACCCGACCACCATCCTCGGCTACCGCAACCCCGTCATGGACAAGGCGTCCGTCGACGCGGGCACCGGCCACATCCCCGACGTGTACGGGCTCACCACTGGCGCCAGCTCGGGCATGAAGGCGCTCCTCACACAGGTCTCCGCGCAGAACGCCGCGATCACCGCGCTGACGACGGCCGTTGGCGACATCCACTCCGGCGTCGACACCGCAACCCTCGTCGCCGCCGTACAGCAGGCCATTACGGACGCGGTGGTCGACGTCGACGTCACCGTGCACGACGCGACGCCGAGCTGACGATGGGCGCCTCGGACCGGTCGACGCCTCCCGATCAGTGGATGATTCACCTCGCGGTAAAGCGAGTCTCCGAGGACGTCTGCTACGCGTGGCCTGACGGCGAGTCGATGCCCTGGGTGTGGCACTGGTGCCCCGCCGCTAACGGAGGCGAGGGCCGCTGGGTAGCCCAGGGAACCGACCGCCACACCCTCGTCTCCCGCGAGCCGCTGCACCTGGAGCCGTCGCTGCTCTATCCGTGCTGCGGCCTCCATGGATTCTTGCGCGCCGGGTCTTGGGCCGACGCGTGACCTCACAGAAACGGATCTACCCATGTCCATGTCTTCTCTGCCCGATGCCCGCGCCATCGTGCGCACGGGCGCCACATACGCCAAGGACGTCGCCGAGCGCACCCTCGCGACATTCGTCGTCACCGCCGGCGGCGTCGCCGTCGCCGCGGGCCCGGCCGACGTTCTTCACGCGAGCTTCTGGCAGACGATGGGCGCGGCCGGGCTCGCCGCCGCCGGGTCCCTGCTGAAGGGGATGCTGGCCAGAGCGATCGGCGACAAGAACAGCGCTTCGACGGCCCCGGGCGTCTGATCGGATCGGAGTAGCACGTGCCCGATGAGCCGACCCTCGGGGAGCTCGCGAGACGCTTTGAGGACCGGCTCACGGACGTCCGCGAGGACATTCAGCAACTCGGCCTGCGCCTCGACAAGAAAGTCGACAGGGAGCTGTACGACCTGCGACACGAGGCACTCACGGCGCGCGTGACGACGCTGGAGACGCTGCGCGAGAAGGACACGGAGAAGCTCGTGGCCACCAGGCGTTGGCTGATCGGCGCTGTGATCGTGCCGATCCTCGGAATTCTCCTGCCAGTGATTCTGCTGCTGACTCAGGGGACGGGCTCGTGATGCGGTCGGCGATCCGGGCGGAGGAGCGGCGGTGGCGCCGCGGGGACACGTGGGCCGTGCTCGGCGCGGTGACGCTCGGGCTGCTGCTGGCCGGGATCGTCCTGGCCATCATGCAGCTGCGCGCAGATCTCCAGACGTCGAATGCCGCGCGTGATGCGCTGGCTCAGCAGGTACAGCACATGGGCGGAAACCCGGTGGCGGGCCCGCCCGGGAGCCGGGGGCCAGCAGGCGAGGGGGTGGTGGGCCCGGCGGGTCCGCAGGGTGAGCCGGGTCCGGTCGGGCCGACTGGCCCGGTGGGTACGACAGGGCCGACTGGTCCCCCGGGGAAGGTCGGGCCGGTCGGCGAACCGGGTACCTCGGCGACGGGTCAGCCGGGGGCGGACGGTGCGACGGGCGCCGCGGGTCCTGCTGGTCCTGCAGGCCCGGCCGGTCCAGCCGGGCCACCCGGCGCGGACGGCAAGGACGGCCGTGACGGTGCCGATGGTGCTCCCGGCCGGGATGGTCAAACCTGCCCGGACGGCTACAGTCTCCAGCCCCCGCCGAGCGATCCAGATGCGCTGGTGTGCCGACGCGACAGTGCACCGTCGTCGACTCCGTCGCCTATGTCCCGCCGCCTGCTGGGCCTGGGGGCGCTGACGTTGACCGCCTCATACAAGCGGCTGGGAGGCGGCGGCGCCTGACCGTCCACCGCGCCAACTCCCGGCCCGCCCGGACCCGGGTGGCGCCGACATGGACACGCAGATCGACCTCGGCTGGGCCGAACCGCAGCCCGAGCCCCCGCCGCACGAGGAGCCGGGCCAGCCGGACGAGCCCGCACCCGAAGGCTAGGGTGCCGACGGCCTGGAGTGAGATCCGCCCCGCCACCGAGGTGGCGGGGCCCTTTTGCATGCCATGCAAGGCCCGAGGGAGGTCAAGGTGACGCCGGGCGCGTACAGTTGGACCACGGCAAGACGCGCAAGCCGACCCGTTCGCGGGGAAGGTCTCTCGGGGCCCGCGGTGCACGTCCGTCCCGCATAGGGGCGGGCGTTCTGCTGTTGACGCTGATGAATTCCGGTCACGCCTCTAGCGTCTGGCTGATTCTGGTGTGACGCTAGGGGCTCGGCGCCGCCTGAACCTGGCAGCTAGGGCGGTGCTGTCGCGGGGCCCCGTCACGCTGCGAGGCGGGGCTTCCCGCTCCCTCCCGGCTCCCCACGGGAGGGCCCGAACATCCCCACGAGGAGCCGCCGTGACCAAGGCCGTCGCCCACCAGCCCCAGTCGGCCGCAGTACGACGGGACTCGGTCTGGGGCTGAGGAGGATGGACACCGGAGACCTCCCACCCAATGTGATCCCGCTCTTCACCCGAGCTTCCGGGGACGGGCGGCAGCAGATGATCGAAACCTGGGAGGCCCTACATCTGCGACACGGCCTGACGCTCACCGACGACAGGATCGCAGAGTCGCTACGTGTCGCTGTGGACATGATGACGCTCTTGCTGAAGGGCGCACAGATCAACGGCCTGATCGATGAGGAGCAGCTGAACGCACTGTTGTCGTTCGTCCAGACCGGGCGTGCCGCAGCTGACTGGTGGCAGGACTGAGCGGTGCGCCCGCCCGCGGTCAAGATTCGTCCGGCCGGGGGTCGAAGAGGATCTTCAGCAGGCGCGTCCGCCGTACCTCGACCTCCGCATCGCTCAGCGGATTCGCGCCCGGGCCCCAGACCTTCTCCCACGCCCCGTCACTGTCGCCGCCGACGGTGGTCTGCCACACCCAGGCGCCTTCGCTCGCTTCCTCAGCCATGCCGGACAGCATCCCGAACCAGGAATGATCCACTCAACGCAGTCAGCGCATCTCTCGCCTCCTCGGGCGACGGGCGGTACGACGCCCCGCGGACGTCGGCGCCGATGGCGGCTCAGCTCTACGGACCTGTTCCACTAGCGCATAACGTTGGTTTGGGCGCGGGGAGTTGAGACAGATGGCCCCCGATAACATGCCATATCGCGGGCCCCGATCCTCCTTGGAGCGGGGCCCTTCGTCGCTCCTGACTCGGGCAGGGCCAGTGTCGAGAAACGACCGTCTATGGACGGTGGTGCGCTCAACTCCATCGCCGCAGGGGCAAGTTGTCGAAAATCCGTGTCCATAACTATGTAGCGGAAAGGGTTCGCAATCGCTACGGTGAGCCCATGAGAATCGGATACGGCCGGGTCTCCACCCGCGACCAGAACCCAGACGCACAGGAGGACGCGCTCAGGGCGGCCGGCTGCGACCCCGTCTTCGTGGACAAGGCGTCCGGCAAGCTCGCCTCCCGGCCCGAACTCGACAAGGCCCTCATCGCCGCCCGCGACGGCGACGAGTTCGTCATCACGAAGCTCGACCGGCTCGGACGCTCGCTGAAGAACCTCATCGAGCTGTCAGAAAGGCTGGACAAGAAGGGCGTCAACCTCGTCGTCCTGAGCCAGGGCATCGACACCAGCACCCCGGCCGGTCGGATGTTCTTCCAGATCCTCGGCGCCATCGCGGAGTTCGAGCGAGCCCTCATCGTCGAACGCACCCGTGACGGACTGGAAGCCGCCCGCGCCCGCGGCAGAGTCGGAGGCAGGAAGCAGGCCCTGAAGCCACGGCAGGTCAAACTCGCTCAGGAGATGTACGACGAGCTAGGCGAGGACGGCAAACGCAAGCACACCGTGCAGGACATCGCCACTGAACTCGGCGTCGCCCGCACCACCATCTACCGCTACCTGGAGAGGAAGGACGCATGAGCGTCAACTACTACGCGTTCGGCCCGTTCCCCGGAGGGGAGGCGGACGGCGAGGGTCTGCACATTGGCCAGTACGCCCACGGTCACCGCTTCCTCATGCGAGCCCACCCCGAAAAGGGCCTGACTACGCTCGTTGACTGGATGGCTTTCCTGCGTCAGTCGCACGTCGTCATCCGAGCCGAGCACGGCGTTCAGTACAGCGCGGACGAGATGGAGGCCACTATCCGCGAGAGGGAGACCGCGGATGGCTGGCGACGCAAGGTCCGATGGGTCCACGGCTACGAGCGGCCCGGCTACCACATTGACCGCGAGGGCATTGAGTTCTGCGCCCGGGATTTCTGCTGACACGACGCAGGCAACGCGGCGCCCCGCCCAGGGTTAGTGGGCGGGGCGCCGCCGCGTCAGCATAGAGGTGCGGCCTGCCGAGGGGTTACTCCCCACGCCCCGAGGGGGTCGCTGCGAACGAGGCAGGCCGCTCCCGCACGGTACGCGGAACCGGATCGTCCTGTCACTACCTGGCGCCCCGGTCCTGATGTGGGTCACGCGGCTTCGTACTGGTGCGCTTGCCCGCCCCGCCATTCGATCATTGCCGAGTCCCCGGCGACCATGTCCTCGGCGGTCGTCTCGTCGATCCCGGCCTGCCGCAGGAACTCGACCAGGTCGCGGTCGGAGTACGCGAGGCCGATGATCTGCCCGCGCACAGTGACGCGTCGGCCGCCGGTGCCGAGCGGCCGGTGCCGAGCGGCCGGTGCGCAACGATCGGCGCGGCCATACGTTCAGGGTGCGGTAGGCGAGCCGCACCGGCACACTGAGGGGCGAGCCCGGAAGTGTTCCTACTGCACTACGGGCAGTGCGATGTGCCGGTGGTCGACCTCCACACAGGCGCCCTCGGCGCGCAGGTACTCGGCTGCGATCTCGGCAATAGCGACACTCCTGTGACGACCCCCGCGGCACGCGATCGTGACGCGTGTGAGCTTGAGGTTCTTGGTGCGCTGCGCCATGAGGGCCTGGGTTTCGTCGACGATGCGGCTGATCACCGTGTTGGCGCCTGGGGTGTCGACGACATGCCGGTACACCTCGCGGTCCAGGCCGGTCCGGTAGCGCATCGCCGGGTCGTGGTGCGGGTTGCGGAGCTTGCTGAGGTCGTAGTAGAGGCCGTCGCCGACGAGATTGATGGCGCCTGGGTGGAGGGTGCCGATGGTCTGGATGACTACCTGAACGAAGCCGGTGTTCTCGGTGGGTTCCATGCGACTCACCATGCCGCAACTTCCCCGACTGTAGGGGAGTTGCATGTTTCCGTGTGTCCTGAGCGTGAGAAGGAGTTGTTTGTAGGGCAGCTCCCGATCATGGTGCTGTGTGAAAGATGAAGGTTTTGGCCCTTCGGAG
>NZ_JBHWUR010000036.1:0-62293 GCF_042737755.1 Streptomyces sp. NPDC059994 | reverse complement strand
TGCGTCTGTTGTGTATAAGCGACTGGTTTTGGTACGGGGGGGGGTGGGGCCAAATCACAGCAAGGCGCGCAGCGCGTCCCGCCCCACCAGCCCCACCCCATGCCCATCCCGCACCGCCACCGCAAACTCCGCCCCCCGCTCCTCCAGCTCCGCGAGCACCGCCTCCGCCCGCTCACCCACCCCGAAGTGCGGGAGCGGTGCGCCGAGGTGGTCGCGTACCGAGGTGTCCGGCTTCAGGGTGCCGTCCTCCAGGGCGGCGGCCAGCACGTCCAGGGAGAGGGAGCCCGCCAGCTCCGGGACGGTCGGCGCGCGGTCCGGGCCCACCGGGCAGGGCCCGGCCGGGACGACCGGCGGGAGGCCGAGGTCGGGCAGGGACCGGAGCACGGCCAGCGCCTCGGCGGCCGTGCTGAGCCGGTTCACATACGGCAGCGGGGAGTCCCGTACCGCGTCCCCGACCCGCGCCGCCCCCTCCTCCCCGTCGAGGAACCCCAGCCGCAGCAGCCACGCGTCGTTGAAGTACTTCGAGAGGTACTGGCGCCCCGAGTCCGGCAGGATCACCACGACCAGCGACTCGGGTCCGAGCCCGGCGGCCACCCGCTGTGCGGCCGCCACCGCGAGACCGGCCGAGGCGCCGACCATCAGGCCCTGCTCCCGGGCGAGTCGACGCACAGTCAGCAGCGAGTCCCGGTCGCTCACCGGGAGGAGCTCGTCGACCACGTCCTGGTGGTAGGAGGTGGGCCAGACGTCCTCCACGGTCTCCGGGTGGCGGACGTGCCCGGTCGCCTCGACGAAGTACGGACGGCCGTCGCCGCCCGAGTAGACGGACGCCACCGGATCCGCTCCGGTCACACGCACCGCGCCGCCGCTGACCTCCTTGAGGTAGCGGCCCGTACCGCTGATCGTCCCGCCGGTGCCGACGCACGCCACCAGATGCGTGACCCGGCCGTCCGTCTGGCGCCAGATCTCGGGGCCGGTCGTGGTGTAGTGCGCCCCCGGGTTGGCCGGGTTGTCGTACTGTCCGGCGAGCCAGCTGCCCGGCGTCTCCTCGGCGATCCGCGCCGCCGTGTTGAACACGTTGTCCGGGTCCTCGGCGGGCAGCCCGCTGCGCCGGACGACCACCTCCGCGCCGTACCCGCGCAGCGTGGCGATCTTCTCGGTGCTCGTCTTGTCGGGGACGACGAGGACGGCCCGGTACCCCTTGGCCGCCGCCACCATCGCGAGCCCGGCCCCGGTGTTGCCGGAGGTCGCCTCGACGACGGTGCCGCCGGGGCGCAGCAGCCCGTCCCGCTCCGCCTGCTCGATCATGTGCAGACCGATCCGGTCCTTCACGCTGCCGCCGGCGCTGAGGTATTCGAGCTTCGCGTACAGTGCGGCCGACCCGTCGCCCCCGGGTGTGCGCAGCCGTACCAGCGGGGTGCCGCCGACGAGTTCGAGCACTGATTCGTGAACGTCCATGGGGCCGAGCTTACGAGGCGCTCGCACCCGGACATGCCGGTGCGGGCCCCGGGCGGGGATCCGCCCGGGGCCCGCACGGCGCGCACTACGCGGCGTCGAACGTGTAGAACTTCTTGTGGTCCAGCATGTCCGCCGGCGTCACGTTGTTCCACGGGCGCATGGTGTCGCGCAGGTCCACCACGTTCGCCGTCCCGGCCGCCGGGAGGTACGGCGAGGCGGGGTGGCGCTCCTGCCACTGCGCCCAGAGCCTGTCTATGAACGCGTGGTGCAGCCAGAACACCGGGTCGTTGGGGGAGACACCGGTGGCCATCTGACCGCCGACCCAGACGTGCACCCGGTTGTGCAGGTTGACCCCGCGCCACCCCTCCAGGTGGTTGCGGAAGCCGTCCGAGGCGCTGTTCCAGGGGGCCATGTCGTACGTGGACATGGCGAGGACGCTGTCGACCTCGGCCTTGGTGGGCAGCTGCGGGACGCTCGCGCCGAGCGCGCGGCGCAGGTAATTGCGGCCGTCCACCCGGACGTTGATGGCCCACTTGCCGCCGCTGGAGGCGAACGGACCGTCCATCACCTGGCCGTCACGGCTGCGGCCGGTGCCGCCAAGGAAGTCCGCGGCCCAGAGCGAGGAGGCCGTGGTGCGGTCGGCCGTCCAGTCCCAGTAGGGCAGCGCGACGGTGGAGTCCACCGCCTGGAGAGCCTGCTCGAACTCCAGGAGGAATCTGCGGTGCCACGGCAGGAACGACGGCGAGCGGTGGCCCACGCGGTCGCTGTCGTCGGTGTCGCTCATGATGAACTCGTTGTGCGTGGTGACGAACGCGTCGTACTTTCCATTGCGCTTCAGCGTCAGGATCGCGTTGACGAAGCGCCGCTTCTCGTCAGCGGTGAGTGTCGCCTGGTTCTTGCGTACGGTCATGGAAATGCTCCAGATTGTGGTGCTGTGCGGGTGCGGTGCCGGGACGGGTCAGGCGAGCGGGACGAGCGTGGCGCCCTGCAGCTCCACCACGGCCGCGCGGGCCACGGCGCGCGGGTTCGCGAACGTCTCGTAGTGGTTGACCACGCTGATCCAGGTGCCGTCGGCGTTCCGCATCACATGCAGCTCCTTGCCGTCTATCTGCACCGCGTATCCCCCGTGGTGGCCGCCGTGGGCGCCGCCGTGCACGGGCGCGCCCTGTATGCGGCGGCCCTGGTAGACCTCGTCGAACGGGGCGGGCGCGGTGTGCCCCGTGTGGTCCATGCCGTCCATGCGACCGGTGCGGCCGTCGCCCGCGGCGGGGACGACGCCGTTGGCGGGTCCGCTCGCGGTCGCCGCGTACGCGGTACCGGCCAGGCCGAGGCCGGCCACCGCGGTCGCGGTGAGGCCCAGCGCGCTGCGGCGGGTGAGTCGGGACATGGGTAACCCCCAGTGGTTCGGCATTGCTCGGTAGTGGTCCAGCGGCGTCGAGGGCGCGGAAGTGTGAAGTCGCGGCCCTGTCAACGCGCTTGACGGGTCGTTGACGGACCTTCGTCCGGCTTGGTCACGGCCGGGGGACGTCCGTCGGGGACCGTCCTGACAAATGCCTACAGCCCGGCAACGGAACGGCAAAGCGTCACCCAAGAGGTTGGGCTCAATGCGGACATGTCCAGATTCGAAGTGCAATGTTGAACAAAGATGATCTTGCTGTCCGCGCCTCCCCGGCCCACCGAAAGTGCAGATCCTTCATGGAATCTGTCGGTCCTGTGAAGATCCTGTTGTCCAGGTGGTGAAGGTGTGGCGGCCCTCACGTGAGAAACCTGGCCGGTTTCGCGCCTCGTTCTCGGCATGTGGCGGGGCGGGGAACGCGCGCCGCCGCCCACGCCGGAGCGGCAGGCGCGGACGGCGGCCGGGGCCCCGCGGGGACGGGGGATCGGGGGGCCGCCGACGGCCGGCGGGCCGGGGCGGCGGTGTGCGGACGGGGCCGTGCGGGGTGCGGTGTTGGGGCAGGGTGGCTCGGGGGACGGGCCGGTCAGGGTCGGATGACGATCCGGATCGGGTTGCCCTCCTCGTGCTCCAGGGGGCGCACGCCCTCCGCCACCTCCGAGAGCGGGAGTTCGGCGCTGATCGAGCGGCTGATGTCGAGGCGGCCCGTGGCCACCGGGTCGACGAGCTGCTCGATGTGCTCCTTGCGACAGCCGAGGTGACCCGTCGCCGAGTGCCGGTCGCGGGTGAGGGCGGCCAGCGGGGCCAGCTCGACCCTGTCCATGGACATGCCGACCAGTACCAGCCGACCCTGGTGCCCCAGGGCGCGGTTGGCCTGGGCGATGGTGCCCGCGCGGCCGGCCGCGTCGATCGCGACCTTCAGGCCCCGGCCGCCGGTGAGTTCGACGATCCGGTCGAGGGCGTCCTCGGCGGTGGGGTCCACGGTGTGGTCGGCGCCCAGCTCCAGGGCGCGCTCGCGGGCCGCGGGCAGCGGGTCGAGGCCGATCGCCGGGGCGGCCCCGGCCGGCCGGGCGACCTGGAGCGCATACGTGCCGATGCCGCCGAGGCCCCAGACGCCGACGCTCTCGGCCGGGCGGGCCGCGGCCGTGTCGATCACCGCCGCGTACGGCGTGGAGACGGCGTCCGTGAGGATCGCCGCCCGCTCCAGCGGGATGGAGCCGGGGACGCGGACCAGCGCGGCGACGGGGACCCGTACGTACTCGGCCCAGGCGCCGTCGTGGTCGAACGCCATGATCTGCACGCGCTCGCAGTCGTCCATCGCCATGCCCGGGACGCAGGCGGGGCAGGAGCCGCAGGCACGCCCCGCGTGCGCCACGATCCGTTCGCCCCGCTACCGGCCGGGGACCGGCGAGCCCAGCTCGTCGATGGTGCCGGAGGCCTCGTGGCCCGGGGTGATGGACGGCAGGCCGGTGTGGAAGACGCCGTTCAGGAGGCTCAGGCCCCAGGAGCTGACGGCGTTCCTGGTGTCCGGCTTCGTGAGCCTGCTGGGCACGCTGGACCGCCCCGTGGGCCTGGCGGAGGCGGTGGCCGGGCAGGCGGGCGCCTCAGCCGGCGCACTCCAGTAGCCAAGGGGCCCGCACGGCCGTCGGGCGAGACCGGACGGGTCTCTCGGCAGGGTCCCTCCGAGGGTCGGCGTCGACCAGCCGGATCCGTACTGCCGCGGCCGTCAGGCGCGGCCGTCAGGCGAGGCCGAACAACTGCGTCCAGTACGTGCCCGCGCGGCCGCCGCCCGCGAAGCCGACGCCTATGTGGGTGAAGTCGGGCTTGAGGATGTTGGCGCGGTGGCCCGGGCTGTTCATCCAGCCCTCCACCACCTCGGCCGCCGTGCGCTGCCCGCACGCGATGTTCTCACCGATGCCCCGGTGCGCGGCCCCGGCCGCCCGGGCCCGGTCCCACGGCTCCAGGCCCTCCGGCGAGGTGTGGGAGTAGAAGCCGCGGGCTGCCATGTCCGCGCTGTACGCCTGGGCCGCCGAGGCCAGACGGGTGTCGTCCGCCAGCGGGCGCAGCCCGGCCGTGGCGCGGCGGCCGTTGGTGAGCGCGACCACTTCGGACACCGTCCGGTGCAGCCCGTCCCCGCTGAACGGCCTGGCCCACAGCGCCGTCCAGTACACCTCGCCCGTACGGTCGTCGGTGGCGCGGCCGATGCCCGCCTCCGTGAAGGCGGCGTCGCGCAGCGGGCGCCGGGTGTGGGCGTCCTCCAGGCAGTACGCCAGGAACTCGGCCGGGGTGCGCGGCCCCGACACCAGATGCTCGGCGATGCTCAGATACGCGTACCCCCGTGTGGTCACCCGCTGGAAGACCGACACACCGTCCGGGCTCTCCACGCTGAGGCGTCCCTGGGCGGCCATGGTCGCGGCGTGCGACTCGGCGGCCGAGGTCAGCCGTCCGTCGACCGTGACCGGCGGGGCCCCGCCCCGGACCCGCTCGGCGTTGACCAACCCGCAGAAGCCGTCGCCCTGTTCGGCCTCCGGCCGTCGCGCGGCGGGGACCGGTATCGCCGCGGTGGGCAGCTGGACGGTGGGCGCGTGCGGCGGCGGGTCCTCGTCGGCCACGTCCACCCCGAAGTCGCGGGCCACCCCCGCGAGGCCGTCCGCGTACCCCTGCCCCAGCGCGCGCACCTTCCAGCCGGTGCCCCGGCGGTAGATCTCGGCCAGCAGCAGCACGGTCTCCCGCTCCGGCTTGGGCGGGGTGAACCGGGCCAGGACCTCGCCGCCGGGACCGCTGAGCCGCAGGCTCGGCACCGGCAGCCGGCCGAGCGGAACGCCCGGCTCGGCGGGGCTGACGACCACGGTCAGCCGGCTCGCCCCGGCCCGCAGCCGGTTCGGGTCGACCGTGATGACGTCGTTGTCGAGACGGGTGCCGGGCGCGGACGGCTGGTTGTAGAAGACGAAGTCGGCGTCGCCGCCGACCTTTCCGGTGTCGTCGGTGATCAGCACCGACAGGTCGAAGGGACCGGGGACGCCGATCGTCAGAACGCCGTCCGGAAGGGGCCGGTTGCCCCCGGGAACCAGCTCGCTCATCGACACCACCTGTCCACGGGCCCGCCGCGGCCCGCCACCGCGCCGCGCTCCTGCGTTGTGCTGCGTTGCTGTGGGGAGAACGCGGTGAACGCGGCGGCTGGTTCCCGGGTCCGGCGTGTCGTACGGGTGACTTTCGCGGATGTGGCCGCGCGACCCGCCGAGGGCCCCCCGGCGGGCCCCCGAGGGCCGGGAATACGGTTCACCCGGCCCGCGAGCGCGTGCTGCGGCAGGGCGCCGTAGGACGCCCCGGCCGGGCCGGGGCCTGGGCTCGGCGGGTGACATTTCTGGGGCGGATGCGTTCTGCGGGACCGGGTACCAGAATGGAGCCACGCCGGACTAATGAGGAGGCGGCATGAACGCTCAGTCCGATCCCGCGCCGAAGCGGGAGGGGATCACCCCGGACGCACTGCTGCACACCGGTTCGGGCGGTGAGGTCACCGCCGAGGACCTGGTGCTCGCGTCGGGGCGCGACATCAACCCGAAGAGCATGGCGTGGGCAGAGCGCCGACTGGCGGAGGACGGCCGCGCGGCGATCGACAAGCTGCTGCCCTGACCCGCTCGCGGAGGCTCCGGCTCGGCGCTTCGGGCTCAGGCCTCCGCGTAGACGCTGCTCGCGAACGAGGCGAACTGGTCCGCGGGGAGGTGCCGGGCCAGATCCGCCTCGGTGATCACACCGACCGGCTCGCCGTCGTCCACGACGACGAGGCGGCGGATGCGCGCGTCGCTCATCACCCGCACGGCCTCGGCCGCGTCCGCGTCGGCGGAGACCGTACGCGGCTCGCCGTCGGCGAGGTCGCCCGCCGTCACGTCGGCCGCGTCCTTCCCGGCGGCCAGGACCTTCACCACGATGTCGCGGTCCGTGACGATGCCCGTCAGCGTGCCGTCGCTGCCCTTCACGGGCAGCGCGCCGATGTTGTGGTCCCGCATCAACTGGGCGGCACGGTCGAGGGTTGCGCTCGCCGGGATGCAGCGGACGTCGACGGACATCAGATCGCGGGCGCTGGTCATGGGGGCCTCCGGGGTCCTGGGTGGGGGCGGCCCGTGGGATCCGGCGGGCGGCCTCGGGTACGCCCTCGTCATGCTGGCCGCGCCCCGGGCGCGCGGCGACCGTATGGAGACGAACGGGTGACCAGCCGAGGGGACGGCTCCACTCCCCACCGCACCGCCCTTCCAGATTCTTGGAACACGTTCTACTGTGTGGCCGCCCGCACGACGTACCAGCGACGGACAGCTACCCGCACAGCGACGGACCGTGACCAGCCTGGAGGGGCCCGTGCACCTCGAATACACGCCCGAGCAGCAGCGGCTCCGCGCCGAGCTGCGCGCCTATTTCGCCGAGCTGGTGCCCGACCACGCGTACGCCCGCCCCCATGGCCCTGAAGGCATGGGAGGTGCCCCCCTCACGGACCCCGCCACCCAGAAGCGCTTCTACCGCGACACCGTGCGCCGCCTCGGCGCGGACGGCTGGCTGGGGGTGGGCTGGCCCGAGGAGTACGGCGGGCGCGGGCTGAGCCCGATGGAGCAGTTCATCTTCTTCGACGAGGCCGCCCAGGGCGGGGTGCCGCTGCCGCTGATGACGCTGAACACGGTCGGACCGACCCTCATGCGGTTCGGCACGGACGAGCAGAAGGCGTACTTCCTGCCGAAGATCCTGTCCGGCGAGATCGACTTCGCGATCGGCTACAGCGAACCCGACGCGGGCACGGACCTCGCCGCGCTCAAGACGAGGGCGGTGCGGGACGGCGACGAGGCCACCGGCCACTACACGGTCAACGGCCAGAAGATCTGGACCACCAACGGCGACACCGCCGACTGGGTCTGGCTGGCCGTGCGCACCGACCCCGGAGCGCCGCCGCACAAGGGCATCTCCCTGCTCCTCGTGCCGACCTCCGACCCCGGCTACTCCTGCACCGTCATCAACACGCTCGCCTCGCACGACACCACCGCCAGCTACTACGAGAACATCCGCGTCCCCGTCTCCCGCCGCGTGGGCGAGGAGAACAACGGATGGCGGCTGATCACCAACCAGCTCAACCACGAGCGCGTCACGCTCGCCGCGCATGGCACCATGGCGATCCGCGCCCTGCACGACGTCCAGCGCTGGGCCGCCGACACCAAGCTCGCCGACGGCCGCCGCGTCATCGACCTCGGCTGGGTACGCGGCCGCCTGGCCCGTACCCACACCAGGCTCGACGCGATGAAACTCCTCAACTGGCAGATGGTGAACGCCGTCCAGGAGGGCACCCTCACCCCGCAGGACGCCTCGGCCGTCAAGGTGTACGGCTCGGAGGCCCGCCGCGACGCGTACGCCTGGCTGATGGAGATCGTCGGCGCCGCGGGCCCCATGAAGGAGGGCTCGGCCGGCGCGGTGCTCCACGGCGAACTGGAGCGCGGCTACCGCTCGGCCGTGATCTTCACCTTCGGCGGAGGCAACAACGAGATCCAGCGCGAGATCATCTCCTGGATCGGTCTGGGGATGCCGCGAGTACGCCGTTAGCCTGGCCCTACAGGAGGTGGCGCCGCATGCCCGAACCCAGCCCCCGGCCCAGCACCCCCGACCCCGGCTACTTCGGCCCCGAGTCGGTGACCTGGCAGCTGCACGGTGACCCGATCATGTGGGTCGCCGGGGTGCGGGCGCTGTACCTCCAGGCGCTGCATCCGCGCGCCGTGCGCGGGGTCATGCAGAACAGTGACTTCCGCACGGACACCTGGGGGCGGCTGCTGCGCACCGCCCGGTTCGTGGCGACCATCTCGTACGGGACGAAGGACGACGCGGAGCGTGCGGGGGCCCGGGTGCGGCGCATCCACGGGTTTCTGAAGGCCGACGATCCGGTGACCGGTGAGCGGTTCCGGGTCGACGAGCCCGCGCTGCTGCTGTGGGTGCACTGCGCGGAGGTCGACAGCTATCTGCACGTGGCGCGCCGCTCCGGGTATCCGCTCAGCGACGCGCAGGCCGAGCGCTATGTGGACGAGCAGCGCGAGGCCGCCCGGCTCATCGGGCTCGACCCGGCCGCCGTCCCGGCGTCCACCGCGCAGCTCGCCGCCTACTTCGCGGACGTACGTCCCCAGCTCGCCGCCGGTGCCGACGCGCGCGACGTGGACGCCTTTCTGCGGCGGCCGCCCGTCCACCCGCTGCTGGCACCGGCGCGCGCGGTGCTGTGGCGGCGCGTGGCGGGACTCGCCTACGACGCGCTGCCCCCGTACGCCCACGAGTTGTACGGGCGGCCCGCGCCCGCTCCGCACGAGGTCACCCGGCGGCTCGTCGCCACCGGGCGCCTGCTGCGCCGCGTTCCGCCGACCGTGCGCTGGCAGCTGCCGCCGAAGCACATCCTGCGCGCGGTCGACCGGATGGGGCCGGGAACGCGCCCGTCACCGTACACACTCCGCAGACAGGCGGCCATACTGGAGGGAGCCGGGGAGGGCGCAGCGGAGTGACGTGACGGGGGCGACATCGCGCGATGGCGGACACCAGGCTGATCCACGGCCGGTACCGGCTGCTGGAGCTGATCGGGCGCGGCGGCATGGGCGAGGTGTGGGCGGCCCGCGACGAGTCACTGGGACGGCGGGTCGCCGTCAAGTGCCTCAAGCCGCTGGGGCCGCTGCACGACCAGTCGTTCGCCCGCGTGCACCGCGAGCGCTTCCGGCGCGAGGCGCGGGTCGCGGCCGTGCTCCAGCACCGCGGCGTCACGGTCATCCATGACTTCGGGGAGTACGAGGGCGGGCTCTATCTCGTCATGGAGCTGCTCGACGGCCGCAATCTGAGCCAGCTCCTCCAGGACGGCAGGGGCCATCCGCTGCCGGTGCCGGACGTCGTGGACATCGCCGAGCAGCTGTCCTCGGCCCTCGCCTACACCCATCAACAGGGCATCGTCCACCGGGACTTGAAGCCGGCCAACATCATGCGGCTGCCGGACGGCACGGTGAAGATCCTGGACTTCGGGATCGCCCGCCTCGGCGCCGACATCGGGTTCACCTCCCGGCTCACCGGCACCGGCATCGCCATGGGGACCCCGCACTACATGTCACCCGAGCAGATCGGCGGCGCCCCCGTCGACCACCGCAGCGACCTGTACTCGCTGGGGTGCGTGCTGTACGAACTGGCCACCGGGGCACCGCCGTTCGACCTCGACGACGCCTGGGCGATCCTCGTCGGCCACCGCGACACCGCGCCCGAGCCCCCGCGCGCCACGCGCGCCGAACTCCCCGTGTTCTTCGAGGAGATCGTGCTCGACCTCCTCGCCAAGGAGCCCGGCTCGCGACCCCAGGACGCGAGGGAGGTGGTGCGGCGGCTGGCCGCCGGGCGCGGGCTCGTCCCGCCCCCGGCCGCCCTGTCCACGGTGGCGCCGCCGCCCGTGCGGCTGCGCGGGCTGCCGTCCTGGGCGCGCGGGATGACCACCGGCCACAAGGCGACCGGCTCCGCGCCGCCGGATCCCGCCCCGCCCGACCCCGACGCCAGCCTCACCGGCGCGTGGACGACCGCCCTGCCACCGGTCCCGCCCGCCCCCGACCGGCCGCCGCCGCCCCCGCCCGAGCTCCTGGCCGAGCTCGACGAGCGGCACCGCGAAGGCCTGGGCCTGGGCCGCGCCGGCCGCTGGGCGGAGGCGGGTGAGGTGCACCGCGCGGTCGCCGCCGAACGCGCCCAGACGCTGGGCCCCGACCACCCCGACACCCTGGTCAGCCAGTACGAGGTGGCCTTCGCCCTGAGCCGGACCGGGCGCGAGGCCGACGCGCTGCGCGAGTTCGGCCTGGTCGCCCAGGCCCGGGCCCGCGCGCTCGGACCCGACGACCCGGGCACGCTCGACGCCCGCCAGGAGACCGCGTACGTCCTGGGCCGCCTCGGTCGCCACTTCGAGGCCCACCAGGTGTACACCTCGGTGCTCGCCGCCCGGGAGCGCGTCATGGGAGCCGACCACCCGGCCACCCTGCGCTGCCGCCACAACCTCGCCTTCAACCTGGGCCGCCTCGGCCGTCTGGAGGACGCGCACCGCATGGCGCGCGAGGTCGCCGCCGACCGTGCGCGCGTGCTCGGCGCGGGCCACCCCGACACCCTGGTTTCCCGGTCCGAAGTCGCCTATGTGCTCGGCCAGTTGGGGCGCTGGGTCGAGGCGTTGCAGCTCTATCGCGAGGTCGCCTCCGCGCGCGCGACCGTGCTCGGGGCCGACCATCGCGACACGCTCGCCACCCGGTACGAGGTCGGCATCGCCCTCGGCCGCCTCGGCCGCAGCGCCGAGGCGCTGGAGCTGTACCGGGTCCTCGTCGAGGACCGCACCCGCGTCGACGGCCCCGAGGACCCCGAGACCCTGCGCGCCCGCCACGGCCTGGGCGTCAACCTCGGGCGCCTCGCCCGCTGGGAGGAGGCCCTGGCCGAGGCGCGCGAGGTGGGCGCACTGCGCGAGCGCGTGCTCGGCACCGACCACCCCGACACCCTGGTCAGCCGGCGCGAGATCGCCGTCGGGCTCGGCTGGCTCGGGCGGTGGGCGGCGGCCCTGACGGTCTACCGGCAGGTCGCGGACGCCCGCGAGCGGGTCCTCGGCGCCGCCCACCCCGACGCCCTGGCCAGCCGGAACGACGAGGCCCACTGCCTGGAGCGGCTGGGCCGCGGCGCCGAGGCGGCGGCCCTGTACCGGCGGGTCGCGGTGCTGAGGCAGGAGAGCGGGCGGCTGGGGCGGTAGCGGGCGGCGCGGGCAGCGGAGCACCGGCGCCACCCTGGCCGCCGGTGATCGGCGCGTGCTAGGAAGGGCCATGCCCGCACACCAGGTGTACGACACCGTGATCGTCGGCGGAGGCCACAACGGCCTGGTGGCCGCCGCCTACCTCGCCCGCGCCGGCAAGTCGGTGCTGGTCCTGGAGCGCCTCGGCCACACCGGCGGCGCGGCCGTCTCGACCCGCCCCTTCGCGGGCGTCGACGCCCGGCTCTCGCGCTACTCCTACCTCGTCTCGCTGCTGCCGCAGAAGATCGTGGACGACCTGGGGCTGCGCTTCGCCGTCCGCAAGCGGACCGTCTCCTCGTACACGCCGGTGGTACGCGACGGACGCCCCACCGGGCTGCTCGTCGGCGGTGGCGAGGAGCGCACCCGGGCCTCGTTCCGCCGCCTCACCGGCTCCGACAGCGCGTACACGGCCTGGGAGGCGTTCTACGGGATGACCCGGCGGGCCGCCGAGCGGATCTTCCCCACGCTGACCGAGCCGCTGCCCACCCGCGAGGCCCTGCGCGAGCGCCTGGGGGACGACACGGCGTGGCGGGTGCTCTTCGAGGAGCCGATCGGCGTCGCCGTGGAGGAGCGGTTCGGCGACGACCTGGTGCGTGGCGTCGTCCTCACCGACGCCCTGATCGGCACCTTCGCCGACGCCCACGACCCCTCCCTCGCCCAGAACCGCTGCTTCCTCTACCACGTGATCGGCGGCGGCACCGGCGACTGGGACGTGCCGGTGGGCGGGATGGGCGCCTTCACCGACGCGCTCGCGGGCGCGGCGCGGGCGGCCGGCGCGGAGATCGTCACCGGGTACGAGGCGACCGCGCTGCGCACCGACGGCCGCGAGGCCGAGGTCGACTTCCGTACGGCCTCGGGCGAGGGCACGGTCGCGGCCCGCCACGTCCTGGTCAACGCGTCGCCCGAGGCCCTGGCCGCGCTCACCGGCACCACGGCCCCGGAGCGCGCCGAGGGCGCCCAGCTCAAGGTCAACATGCTGCTCACCCGGCTGCCCCGGCTGAGGGACACGGCGGTCGACCCGCGCGAGGCGTTCGCCGGGACCTTCCACATCGGCGAGGGGTACGGGGCGCTGGCGGCCGCGTACGCCCAGGCCGCGGCGGGCGAACTGCCGACGGCGCCGCCCTCCGAGATCTACTGCCACTCGCTCACCGACCCCTCGATCCTCGGCCCGGACCTGGCGCGGCGCGGCTACCAGACGCTGACCCTGTTCGGGCTGCACACCCCGGCACGGCTGTTCGCGGGCACCGCCAAAGACCACGACAGGACGCGCGAGGTGCTGCTGGAGGCGACGCTGGCCCAGTTGGACGCGCACCTGGCCGAGACGCTCGCGGACTGCCTGGCCACCGACGCCGACGGGCGGCCCTGCATCGAGGCGAAGACCCCGCTCGACCTGGAACGGGAGCTGCGGCTGCCCGGCGGCAACATCTTCCACCGCCCGCTCGCCTTCCCGTACGCGCGGGAGTCCGCCGGCCGCTGGGGCGTGGCGACCGCGCACCCGAACGTCCTGCTGTGCGGGGCGGGCGCGGTCCGGGGCGGTGGGGTCAGCGGCATCCCGGGCCACAACGCGGCGATGGCGGTGCTGGGGAGGTAGGACCGGCCGTCAGCGCGGGATCGCCCGGGCCAGGGCGTCGGCCAGGGCCACTCGGGGCGCTGAGCCGGAGCGCCAACTCCGTACCGGATGAACGGAGTTGGCGAGGACCACCAGGAACGTGTCGGTGTCCGGGGCGATGACGAGGCTGGTGCCGGTGAAGCCCGTGTGGCCCGCCGTGCGCGGGGAGGCGAGCGCGCCCATGTACCAGCGCTGGTCGAGCTCGAAGCCGAGGCCGTGCGCGTCGCCGGGGAAGGCGGTGTTGAAGTCGGTGAAGAGCAGCTCGACGGAGGCGGGGCGGAGGATGCGGGCGGGGCCGTACGCGCCGCCGTTCAGGAGCGTGCGGGCGAGGACCGCGAGGTCACGTGCGGTCGAGAACACCCCGGCGTGCCCGGCGGCGCCGCCGAGCGCGAACGCGTTCTCGTCGTGCACCTCGCCCCACACCAGCCCCCGCTCAAGCCCCGACCAGGGCTTTCGCGCGTCCTCGGTCGCGGCGATCCCGGGTCGCCAGGAGGCGGGCGGGTTGTAGCGAGTGCGGTGCATCCCGAGTGGAGCAGTGATCTCGTCGTGGAGCAGGTCCTCCAGAGTGCGAGCGGTGATCCGTTCCAAGAGCAGCTGAAGCGCGAGGAGATTGAGGTCGGAGTAGCGGTACGCGCTCCCCGGCGGCCGCTCGGGCCTCTCGTCCCACAGCAGCCGCAGCTTCCCCTCGTACGTCGGTTCGTCGTACAGCGGGAGCCAGGCGCGCAGCCCCGAGGTGTGGGTGAGCAACTGGCGCACGGTGACGGCCCCCTTGCCCGCCACTGCGAACTCCGGCAGATACGTGGCCGCCTCGGCCTCCAGCTCCAGCGCGCCCCGCTCGATCTGCCGCACCACGAGCAGCGAGGTGAACAGCTTGGAGACGGAGGCGAGGTCGAAGACCGTGTCCCGGGCCATCGGGATCCGCCGCCCGGGCGGGAGTTCGACGCCGGTGTCCGTCCGCTCGTCGTAGGCCGAGTAGCCCACGGCCGTACCGACGGCGTGGTGCAGTGCCACCGTCGAGCCGCGCCCGGCGAGCACCACCGCGCCCGCGTACCAGGGGTGGACCGGCGAAGGCCCCAGGAACCGCTCGGCCACGGCGACCAGCGTGCCCAGCGGCCCCGGCATCAGCCCGGCCTCCTCGGCGGTGCCGTACCGCAGCACGGGCCCCGTCTCGTCGCTCCGGATCATGGCCGCCACCCTAACCGGCTCGGGTGCGCCGTCCACGTAAAGAATCTGACGCAGCATCAGAAAATCTCTTCCCTCGTCGCCCGGGCTGCGGCATCCTGCGCCCCATGCAGACGGAGCTGAGCAGAAGACTGGGAGTGGAGCACGCCATCTTCGGCTTCACGCCGTTCCCGGCGGTGGCCGCCGCCATCACCCGGGCCGGCGGATTCGGCGTGCTCGGCGCGGTCCGCTACACCGCCCCCGACGACCTCGCGCGCGACCTCGACTGGATGCAGGACCACACCGACGGGCTGCCCTACGGCCTCGACGTCGTCATGCCCGCGAGGAAGGTGGAGGGCGTCACCGAGGCCGACGTCGAGGCGATGATCCCCGAGGGGCACCGGCAGTTCGTGCGCGAGACGCTCGCCGAACACGGCGTCCCCGAGCTCGCCGAGGGCGAGGCGTCCGGCTGGCGGATCACCGGGTGGATGGAGCAGGTCGCCCGCAACCAGCTCGACGTCGCCTTCACTTACCCGATCAAGCTGCTCGCCAACGCGCTCGGCTCCCCGCCCGCCGACATCGTCGGCCGGGCGCACGCCAACGGGGTCCTGGTCGCCGCGCTCGCCGGCAGCGCCAAGCACGCCCGCCACCACGCCGAGGCGGGCATCGACATCGTCGTCGCCCAGGGCTACGAAGCCGGCGGCCACACCGGCGAGATCGCCTCCATGGTGCTCGTGCCCGAAGTCGTCGACGCGGTCGGGCCGCTGCCCGTGCTCGCCGCCGGAGGCATCGGCAGCGGCGCCCAGGTGGCCGCCGGACTCGCCCTCGGCGCCCAGGGCGTCTGGCTCGGCTCCCTCTGGCTCACCACCACCGAGGCCGATCTGCACTCACGCGCGCTCACCCGCAAACTCCTCGCGGCGGGCTCCGGCGACACCGTCCGCTCGCGCGCCCTCACCGGCAAGCCCGCCCGCCAGCTGCGCACCGAGTGGACCGAGGCCTGGGACGGCCCGAGCGCCCCGGGCACCTTGCCGATGCCCCTGCAGGGGCTGCTGGTCGCCGAGGCGCTGTCGCGCATCCAGAAGTACGAGATCGCGCCACTGCTCGGCACGCCGGTCGGCCAGATCGTCGGCCGGATGAACTCCGAGCGCAGCGTCCAGGAGGTCTTCGACGACCTCACCCGCGGCTTCGAGCAGGCCGTCGACCGTATCAGCCGCATCGCCCGAAGGAGTGGGGCATGACCGACTCCCAGCAGCCGCCCAACGGGTTCTGGGCGCAGGCCGCAGCCGATCCCGACCGGGTGGTGCTCACCGCGCCCGACGGCGAGCGCTGGACGGCGGGGCGGCTGCACGCCGCCGTCAACCAGCTGGTGCACGGGCTGCGCGCGGCCGGACTCGAACAGGGCGACGCGTTCGCCGTCGTCCTGCCCAACGGGGTCGAGTTCTTCACCGCGTATCTGGCCGCCTCCCAGGCCGGGTTCTACCTCGTCCCCGTCAACCACCATCTGGTCGGACCCGAGATCGCGTGGATCGTCGCGGACTCCGGCGCCAAGGTCCTCATCGCCCACGAGCGGTTCGCGGACGCGGCGACCGCCGCCGCCGACGAGGCGAAGCTGCCGGGCAGCCAGCGGTACGCGGTGGGCGAGGTGGCGGGATTCCGCCCGTACGGCCAACTCCTCGACGGGCGGCCCGAGTCCGTGCCCGAGGACCGCACCCTCGGCTGGGTCATGAACTACACCTCGGGCACCACCGGCCGCCCGCGCGGCATCCGGCGCCCGCTCTCCGGCAAGCTCCCCGAGGAGTCCTACCTCGGCGGCTTCCTCGGCATCTTCGGCATCAAGCCGTTCGACGACAACGTCCATCTGGTCTGCTCGCCGCTTTACCACACGGCCGTGCTCCAGTTCGCGGGCGCGTCCCTGCACATCGGGCATCCGCTGGTTCTGATGGACAAGTGGACGCCCGAGGAGATGCTGCGCCGGATCGACGCGTACCGCTGCACCCATACGCACATGGTGCCGACCCAGTTCCACCGGCTGCTTTCGCTGCCCGAGGAGGTCAGGGCGCGGTACGACGTGAGCTCGCTGCGGCACGCCATCCATGGCGCGGCCCCCTGCCCCGACCATGTCAAGCGGGCGATGATCGAGTGGTGGGGGAGCTGCGTGGAGGAGTACTACGCGGCGAGCGAGGGCGGCGGGGCGTTCGCCACGGCCGAGGACTGGCTCAAGAAGCCGGGCACGGTCGGCAAGGCGTGGCCCATCAGCGAACTCGCGGTCTTCGACGACGACGGCGACCGGCTGCCCCCCGGCCAGCTCGGCACCGTCTACATGAAGATGTCGACGGGCGGCTTCAGTTACCACAAGGACGAGACCAAGACGCGGAAGAACCGCATCGGGGACTTCTTCACCGTGGGCGACCTCGGCTACCTCGACGAGGACGGCTACCTCTTCCTGCGCGACCGCAAGATCGACATGATCATCTCGGGCGGGGTCAACATCTACCCGGCCGAGATCGAGGCCGCGCTCCTCACCCACCCGGCCGTCGCCGACGCCGCCGCGTTCGGCATCCCGCACACGGACTGGGGCGAGGAGGTCAAGGCGGTCGTCGAAGCGGCGCCCGGGCACGAGCCGGGGGACGCGCTCGCCACGGAGATCCTCGCCCACTGCGAGGAACGGCTCGCGGGCTACAAGCGCCCCAAGTCCGTCGACTTCATCGCGGCCATGCCGCGCGACCCCAACGGCAAGCTGTACAAGCGACGGCTGCGCGAGCCGTACTGGGAGGGCCACGAGCGGGCGATGTGAGCCGCCTGCCCCAGGGGGCGCCGTACGGTGCCCGATGGGGCAGGCGGCGACCGTCAACGCACGGCGGGGCTCACCCGCCCTGATGCCGAACCTCTTCCGGGGCCGTGCACCGGGTCCGGAGGGCCGGCCTCAGAAGGAACCCCGTGCGTGTACTCGTCGCCGGAGCAACCGGAGTCATCGGGCGGGGGCCCTGGTCCCGCTGCTCGCCCCCCGACAAGCCCGGCCACGTCCCGGCGTAACCTCCGGCGCGGCCCGCCCGGGCGGGCCGCATGGACGTCAGCGGTGCTCGCGCACCCGGACGACCCGCAGGGCGGGTGAGGAGAGGATGTCCCGCTCGCAGAAGCGCGAGCTGACCCAGCGCTGCTGTGAGTAGAGCCTCGTCTGGTCGCTGCAGTGCGGGGAGAGGACGTTCTCCGACTGGGAGTACGTCAGGAGGGTGCGGGCGACGGGGCACTTGCCGCCGTCCCGGCCGACCGCCTGGATGTGGCTGGATCCGGTGGACACCTCGGAGTAGCCGCGCGCCGGGTCCCATATCCCCTCGACCTTGTTCCAGATGCCGAGGGCCTCCGTCCCGCCGGAGACGGGCAGGCGCCTGCCGTCGCGCACCACGTACTGGTGGTCGCCCAGCGCCGAGTCGAGCGGGATGCCGGCCGCGCGCAGCTCGCCCACCGCGTCGGCGAGTGCCCGGGCGACGCCGGGCGAGGCGGTGTTGAGGGTGTTCGGCGTGTGCGCCGGGTCGGCGGCCGAGAACGGCACCTTCCACAGCTCAGCTGCCGAAACCGTCGCCGTGAGCTTGCGCCAGTAGCGGTCGAAGAGCAGCGCGCCCCGGCTCCTGGCATCCACCGTACGGTCCCAGCCGGCCAGTACCGCGCACGCCCCGGACACGTCGACCGGCTTGCCGGTGCTGTCCGACGCGGCGTCGCCCGCAAGCGCGGCGCAGGCCCGGGCCGTGTCGGCCGCCGCCAGGTTCCCGGCGGGCGCCCGGTCGGCGAACTCCTGGCGCTGGAGGTCGGCGACGGTGAGCCGTCCCTTCGCGGCCATGGCGGAGACGTCCTCGACGGCCAACTCAGGGGGTGACACGGGTGGTTGCGCGTGACACATGAAGTGCCGCCAGCCACTCAGTCAGCCCGGGCGCACGCCTGTCAACACTCATGCCCCGCCCGCAGGGCCCTGGCGCAGATCCACGATCCGTTTGAACTTGCCCACCGACCGCTCGATGGTGTCGGGGTCGACGACCTCCACCGCCACCGAGACCCCGATGCCGTCCTTCACCGACGAGACGATCGACCGCGCGGCCGCGTCGCGCTGCTCGGGCGAGGTACCGGCGCGCGCCTCCACCCGTACCGTCAGCGCGTCCAGTCTGCCCTCCTTGGTGAGCCGCAGCTGGAAGTGCGGGGCCAGGCCGGGCGTGCGCAGCACGATCTCCTCGATCTGGGTGGGGAAGAGGTTCACCCCGCGCAGGATCACCAGGTCGTCGCTGCGGCCGGTCACCTTCTCCATCCGGCGGAAGACCCGCGCCGTGCCCGGCAGCAGCCGGGTCAGGTCCCGCGTCCGGTAACGGATCACGGGCATGGCCTCCTTGGTGAGCGAGGTGAAGACCAGCTCGCCCCGCTCGCCCTCGGGCAGCACCTCGCCGGTGAGCGGATCGACGACTTCCGGGTAGAAGTGGTCCTCCCAGATGTGCAGCCCGTCCTTGGTCTCCACACACTCCTGCGCCACACCGGGCCCGATCACTTCCGAGAGCCCGTAGATGTCGACCGCGTCGATGGCGAAGCGCTCCTCGATCTCGCGGCGCATCTCCTCCGTCCACGGCTCGGCGCCGAAGATCCCGACCCTGAGCGAGGTCGTTCGGGGATCGACGCCCTGCCGCTCGAACTCGTCCAGGATGGTCAGCATGTACGAGGGGGTCACCATGATGATCTCGGGCCGGAAGTCCTGGATCAGCTGGACCTGGCGGGCCGTCATGCCGCCGGACGCGGGGATCACCGTGCAGCCGAGCCGCTCCGCCCCGTAGTGCGCGCCCAGGCCGCCCGTGAACAGCCCGTATCCGTACGCCACATGTACCTTGTGGCCGGGTCTGGCGCCCGCCGCGCGGAGGGAGCGGGCCACCACGTCCGCCCAGATGTCCAGGTCGCGCTCGGTGTAGCCGACCACCGTCGGGCGGCCGGTGGTGCCGCTGGAGGCGTGGATGCGGCGGACCTCGGAGTCGGGGACCGCGAACATCCCGAACGGGTAGTGGTCGCGCAGATCCGCCTTGCTGGTGAAGGGGAAGCGGGCGAGGTCCGCAAGCGAACGGCAGTCCTCGGGCCGTATCCCCGCCTTGTCGAACGCCTCCCGGTAGAAGCCCACGTGGTCGTACGCGTGGCGCAGCGAAGCCCTCAGCCGATCGAGCTGAAGGGCCTCCAGCTCGGCCCGGCTCAGCCGTTCCGCCGCGTCCAGCAGGGGTTCCATGGGCCGCTCCTGTCCTCGCCGGTCGTCACTCCGCCCGAAATCGGACGACCGATCATTCGGTAGATCTGCTCGGTTCAGTAATCCAGCCACCGAACCGCACCGTCAAGGCCTGTGGACAACGCGCTTCACCGCGTCGGCCGTGCTGCCGTTCGCGCTCTCCGCGAAATCCCCTTGGCCCGATCGCCACCGGCTGTGAGGATCACGATCATGCCGAAGTTCACCGCGTACGACGGGACCGAGCTCGCCTACCACCTGGTGGGGGCGGGGAAGCCGCTGATCTGTCTGCCCGGCGGGCCCGCGTGGGCCTCCGCCTACCTGGGCGACCTGGGCGGCCTCGACATCCACCGCCAACTGGTCCTGCTCGACCAGCGGGGCACGGGTGACTCGGCGGTGCCGGACGACATGTCCTCGTACCGCTGCGACCGGCTGGTCGACGACGTGGAGGCGCTGCGCGAGCACCTCGGTCTGGCGGAGGTCGACCTCCTCGGGCACTCGGCCGCCGGCAACCTCGCCACGCTCTACGCGGCCGCCCACCCGCACCGGATCGGCTCGCTCGTCCTGGTCACGCCCGGCACCCGGGCCGTCGGCCTCCCCGTCACCGAGGACGACTGGCGCGGCGCCGTGGCGCTGCGTGAGGGCGAGAGCTGGTATCCGCAGGGGCGGGCCGCCTTCGAGGAGATCTGGGGCGGGCGCGACTCCGGCGAGGTGCGGTCCGCCATCGAGCCGTTCATGTACGGGCGTTGGGACGCGGCGGCCCGGGCGCACGCGGCCGCCGCCGGCTCGCGGGCCAGCCGGGAAGCGGCTGCCGTCCACTACGAGGACGGGGTCTTCGACCCGGCCGCCACCACCGAGGCGCTCGCGGCCGTGGAAGCGCCCGTGCTGGTCCTGGCCGGGGAGTACGACGGCGGCCCCACGCCCGCGCTCGCATCCCGGCTCGCCGCGCTCTTCCCGCACGGCGAGGCCGCCGTGCTGCCGGGCGCCGGGCACTTCCCGTGGGTGGACGCGCCCGGCGACTTCGCCCGTACGGTCGCGGCGTTCCTGGAACCCGGTGTCCACAGCGTACGGACCAACTCCGGCATCCGGCTCGCCTACCGGACCTGGGGCGATGCCTCCGCGCCGCCCGTCGTGCTCGCGCACGGGCGCGGCGGATCGGGCGCGCACTGGACGGAGGTGGCCGAACGGCTCGCCGCGACACGCCGGGTGTACGCGCTCGACCTGCGCGGGCACGGCCTCAGCGACTGGCCCGGCCGCTACTCGTTCGAGGGGTTCCGCGACGACCTGCGCGGCTTCATTGACGCGCTCGGCCTGGCCGGCGCCGACGTGGTCGGCCACTCCATGGGCGGCGCGGCCGCGCTGCTGCTCGCCCAGGACGCGCCCGAGCTGGTCGGGCGGCTGGTCCTGGAGGAGGCGCCCGCGTTCGTGCCGCTGGATCCGCCGCGCGGGTTCGTGGCGCGGCCCGACGAGGAGCTCGTGTTCGACTGGCCGGTGGTCGCCGACACCAATGCCCAGCTGAACGCGCCCGACCCGGCCTGGCGCGAGCGGCTCGCCGAGCTCGCCGTGCCGACCCTGCTGGTCGCGGGCGGCGAGTCCGGCGGCATCGAGATCCAGGACCGGATCGCCGAGATGGCCGCCCGCATCCCCGGCGGCCGCCTCGTCACGATCGAGGCCGGCCACTCGGTCCACACGGTCCGGCCGGACGAGTTCGTCGCGGAACTGAGGGAGTTCGGGATCTGAGGTCACCCGGCCGTGGACTCCGCCACGGCCACCGACCGCGCCCAGCGGTAGTCCGCCTTGCCGCTGGGCGAGCGCTGGATGCTCGGGGCGATCACCAGCTGGCGCGGCACCTTGTACCCCGCGAGCCGGGTGCGGCAGTGGCTCTGGATGTCGTCGAGGGTCGGCTCCTCGGCGCCCTCGCGCAGCTGCACCACCGCCGCGACATGGTTGCCCCACGTGGTGTCCGGCACCCCGGCGACCAGCGCGTCGTACACGTCCGGATGGGACTTGAGCGCCTGCTCGACCTCCTCCGGATACACCTTCTCGCCGCCGGTGTTGATGCACTGCGAGCCCCGCCCGAGGACCGTGACGATGCCGTCCTCGCCGACCGTGGCCATGTCGCCGAGCAGCACCCAGCGCTCGTCGCCCCGCTGGAAGAACGTCTCGGCGGTCTTCGCCGGATCGTTGTAGTAGCCGAGCGGCACATGGCCGCGCTGGGCGATCCGGCCGGGCTCGCCGGGCTTCACCGGCTCTTGGGTGGCCGGGTCGACCACCGCCGTACGGGAGTTGACGCGCAGCCGGAAGCCCTTGTCGGGGCCGGAGTCGTCGGTGGCGGTGCCGTTGAAGCCGGACTCCGACGAGCCGAAGTTGTTGAGCAGCATCGCGGTCGGGACCAGCGCGCTGAACTGGGCGCGGACCGTCTCCGACATGATCGCGCCGGACGACGAGACGCTGAACATGGACGAGCAGTCGGTGCCCTTCATCGGGCCGCTCAGCGCGTCGATGAGCGGGCGCAGCATCGCGTCCCCGACCAGCGACATGCTGGTGACCTTCTCCTTCTCCACCGTCCGCAGGACTTCCTCGGGCACGAACTTGCGGTGGATGACGACGCGCTGGCCGAAGTTGAAGCCGATGAACGCGGTGAGCGTGGAGGTGCCGTGCATCAGCGGGGGAGTGGGGAAGAAGGTGATGCCCCCGCCGCCCGCCGCGACCCGCTCGGCCAGCTCCTCGGGGCGCGCGACCGGCTCGCCCGTCGGGGCGCCGCCGCCGAGCCCCGAGAAGAACAGGTCCTCCTGGCGCCACATCACGCCCTTGGGCATGCCGGTGGTGCCGCCGGTGTAGATGATGAAGAGGTCGTCGGGCGAGCGGGGTGCGAACCCGCGCCCGTCGGACCCGGCCGCCTCGGCCTCGGCGAACGGCACCGCGTCCAGCACAGGCGCACCCTCGGGGGGTTCCCCCACCCGTACGAGGTGGCGCAGCTTCTCGGTGTGCGGCAGCGCGCCCGCCACGCGCTCGGTGAACTCCGCGTCGAAGACCAGCGCCGCCAGATCGGCGTCCCGGTAGAGGTAGACCAACTCGTCTTCCACGTAACGGTAGTTGACGTTGACCGGGACGATCCGGGCCTTGAGGCAGCCGAGTGCGGTCTGCAGGTATTCGACGCCGTTGTACAGATGGAGCCCCAGGTGCTCGCCCGGCCCGATGCCGCTGTCGATCAGGTGGTGGGCGATCCGGTTGGCGGCCGAGTCCAGCCGCGCGTAGGTCAGCCGGCGCTCCGCGCCCGTGCCGGGGTGGTCGAGGTAGACCAGTGCCTCGCGGTCGGGGACCACGTCGACGACCGACTCGAACAGGTCGGCAAGGTTGTACTCCACCGCTCCTCCTGACCCCGGCGCCATCCGTGTGGCGGTCATCAGAGCAGAGCCCACCACAACTGGGAAGGGGCTCCGCCCAAAGAATCTGACTGACTGTCAGAAAACTATTGAACTGCGCCCCCCGCTCCTGCAACCTGTTCCAGTCCGACGACGGGAGGCAGGCGCATGGGTGGCACCGAACACCTCACCGTGCGGCGCGAGGGCGCCACACTCGTACTCACGCTCAACCGGCCGGAGGCCAGGAACGCGCTCTCGCTGTCGATGCTGGTCGGCCTCCACGACGGCTGGCTGGAGGCCGATGAGGACGACGCGGTCCGCTCGGTCGTCCTCACCGGCGCCGGCGGCGCGTTCTGCGCGGGCATGGACCTCAAGGCCCTGGCGGGCAAGGGGATGGAGGGCGACGGTTACCGGGACCGCCTCAAGGCAGACCCGGATCTGCACTGGAAGGCGATGCTGCGCCACCACCGCCCCCGCAAACCCGTCATCGCGGCCGTCGAGGGGCCCTGTGTGGCGGGCGGCACCGAGATCCTCCAGGGCACCGACATCCGCGTGGCCGGCGAGAGCGCCACCTTCGGGCTCTTCGAGGTCAAGCGCGGGCTCTTCCCGATCGGCGGCTCGACCGTCCGGCTCCAGCGGCAGATCCCGCGCACCCACGCCCTGGAGATGCTGCTCACCGGACGGCCCTACAGCGCGGCCGAGGCGCGGGACATCGGGCTCGTCGGGCGGGTCGTGGCCGACGGCACCGCGCTGGAGGAGGCGCTCGCCCTCGCCGGGCAGATCAACGCCTGCGGGCCACTCGCCGTCGAGGCGGTCAAGGCCTCGGTGTACGAGACCGCCGAGATGACCGAGACCGACGGGCTCGCCGCTGAACTCCGGCGCGGCTGGCCGGTCTTCGACACCGCCGACGCCAAGGAAGGCGCCCGCGCCTTCGCCGAGAAGCGCCCGCCCGTCTACCGGCGCGCCTGAGCGCGTCCACTCCCGCCGCGCGCCCGAGATGGAGACCCCGATGCCCGAAGTCCTCAGCGCCCCCCTGGTGGTCGAGTTCCCGTTCACCCGCTCGCTGGGCCCCGTCCAGAGCGCCTTCCTCACCGGGCTGCGCGAGCGGACCGTCCTCGGTGTGCGGACCTTGGACGGCAGGACGCTCGTACCGCCCGTCGAGTACGACCCGGCCACCGCCGAAGAGCTCCGCGACCTCGTCGAGGTCGCCGCCACCGGCACCGTCACCACCTGGGCCTGGAACCCGTCCCCGCGCCGGGGCCAGCCGCTGGAGCGCCCCTTCGCCTGGGTCCTGGTGCGGCTCGACGGCGCCGACACCGCGCTGCTGCACGCCCTGGACGCACCGGGCCCCGACGCCGTGCGGACCGGGATGCGGGTACGCGTGCGATGGGCGCGGGAACGAAGTGGCGCCATCACCGACATCGCGTGCTTCGAACCGTACGAGAGCGAGGCGGCGGGCCAACCGAGCCCGCACGGCGGCGAGTTCGCGGACCCGGTCACCGGGATCGTCGCCCCGGCCCGGCTCGACTACACCTACAGCCCGGGCCGCGCCCAGACCGGGTACATCGAGGCCCTGGCGGAGCGCCGGACCGTCGGTGAGCGCTGCCCGTCGTGCCGCAAGGTGTACGTGCCGCCGCGCGGGGCCTGCCCCACGTGCGGGGTCGCCACCGACGAGCGGGTGGAGGTCGGCCCGGCCGGCACCGTCACCACGTACTGCATCGTCAACATCAAGGCGAAGAACCTCGATATCGAAGTGCCGTACGTCTACGCGCACATCGCCCTCGACGGCGCCGACCTCGCCCTGCACGGCCGGATCGGCGGCATCCCCTACGACCAGGTGCGGATGGGGCTGCGGGTCGAGCCGGTGTGGACCGAGGACAGCCGCCACCCCGACCACTACCGGCCCACCGGGGAGCCCGACGCCGACTACGACACGTACAAGGAGCTGATCTGATGGGCCCCGCACGGGATGTGGCCGTCGTCGCCTTCGCGCAGACCGACCACCGGCGCCGCACCGACGAGCTCTCCGAGGTCGAGATGCTGATGCCGGTGCTGCACGAGGTGCTCGACCGGACCGGGCTGAGGACCGGCGACATCGGCTTCACCTGCTCGGGCTCCTCCGACTACCTCGCGGGCCGCGCCTTCTCCTTCACCATGGCCCTCGACGGTGTGGGCGCCTGGCCGCCGATCGCCGAGTCGCACGTCGAGATGGACGGCGCCTGGGCGCTCTACGAGGCCTGGGTGAAGATCCTCACCGGCGAGGCCGACACCGCGCTCGTCTACTCCTACGGCAAGTCCTCGCCCGGCGAGGTCCGGGACGTACTGACGCGCCAGCTCGACCCGTACTACCTGGCGCCCCTGTGGCCCGACTCCGTGGCGCTGGCCGCGCTCCAGGCGCAGGCCCTGATCGACGCGGGCGACACCGACGAGCCCGCGCTCGCCGCGATCGCGGCCCGCAGCCGGAACTCCGCCGCCGCCAACACCCATGCCCAGGTGCGCGGTTCACGGCCCCAGGGCGACTACCTGGTACGCCCGCTGCGCACCGGCGACTGCCCGCCGGTCGGGGACGGTGCCGCGGCCGTGATCCTCGCCGCCGGGGACACCGCGCGCGAGCTGTGCGAGCGGCCCGCCTGGATCCGGGGCATGGACCACCGCATCGAGGCGCACGGCCTGGGTGTGCGCGACCTGACCGACTCGCCGTCGGCCCGGCTCGCGGCCGAACGCGCCGGGGCCTTCGAACTCCCCCATGGCCTGAAGGGCATGGGAGGTGCCCCCACCGTCGACACCGCCGAACTGCACGCCCCCTTCAGCTCGCAGGAGGTCGTCCTGCGCAAGGCGCTGCGGCTGGACGACGGGGTACGGGTCAACCCGTCCGGGGGAGCGCTGGCCGCCAACCCCGTGATGGCCGCCGGTCTGATCCGGATCGGGGAGGCGGCCGCCGCGATCCACCGGGGCGAGTCCGACCGGGCGCTGGCCCACGCCACCTCGGGGCCGTGCCTCCAGCAGAACCTCGTCGCCGTCCTGGAGGGGGAGCCGTCGTGAGCAGGGAACCCGTGGCCGTCGTAGGAATCGGCCAGACCAAGCACGTCGCCGCCCGGCACGACGTCTCGATCGCGGGACTGGTCCGCGAGGCGGCCCAACGCGCCCTGGAGGACGCCCGGTTGGCATGGGCGGACATCGACGCGGTCGTCATCGGCAAGGCCCCCGACTTCTTCGAGGGGCTGATGATGCCGGAGCTGTACCTCGCCGACGCGCTCGGCGCGGTCGGCAAGCCCATGCTGCGGGTGCACACGGCGGGCTCGGTCGGCGGCTCGACCGCGCTGGTGGCCGCGAACCTGGTGGCCGCCCGGGTCCACGGCACGGTCCTCACCCTGGCTTTCGAGAAGCAGTCCGAATCCAACGCCATGTGGGGCCTGTCGCTGCCCGTCCCCTTCCAGCAGCCGCTGCTCGCCGGGGCAGGCGGCTTCTTCGCGCCGCATGTGCGCGCGTACATGCGGCGCACC
Source organism: Streptomyces sp. NPDC059994 (assembly GCF_042737755.1). Lineage (NCBI taxonomy): Bacteria > Bacillati > Actinomycetota > Actinomycetes > Kitasatosporales > Streptomycetaceae > Streptomyces > Streptomyces sp. NPDC059994. The sequence continues at coordinate 35,777 of NZ_JBHWUR010000036.1, read as the reverse complement.
GGCGCCCCCGACACGGTGGGCTCGCTCGTCGCGTACAAGGACCGGCGCAACGCGCTCCTGAACCCGTACGCGCATCTGCACGAGCGGGACATCACCCTGGAGAAGGTGCAGGCGTCCCCGATGCTCTGGGACCCGATCCGCTACTCGGAGACGTGTCCGTCCTCGGACGGGGCGTGCGCGATGGTCCTCACCGACCGTACGGGGGCGGCCCGTTCGCCCCATCCGCCCGCCTGGGTGCACGGCGGCGCGATGCGCAGCGAGCCCACGCTCTTCGCGGGCAAGGACTTCGTCTCCCCGCAGGCGGGCAAGGACTGTGCCGCCGACGTCTACCGGCAGGCGGGGATCGCCGACCCGCGCCGCGAGATCGACGCCGTCGAGATGTACGTGCCGTTCTCCTGGTACGAGCCCATGTGGCTGGAGAACCTGGGGTTCGCGGCGGAGGGCGAGGGCTGGAAGCTCACCGAGGCGGGCGTCACCGAGCTCGACGGGGATCTCCCGGTGAACCCGTCGGGCGGGGTGCTCTCCGCCAACCCCATCGGCGCCTCCGGCATGATCCGCTTCGCCGAGGCGGCCCTACAGGTGCGGGGCCGGGCAGGGGAGCACCAGGTGGAGGGGGCCCGCAAGGCACTGGGGCACGCCTACGGCGGCGGCTCGCAGTTCTTCTCGATGTGGCTGGTCGGGTCCGAGCCGCCGAGCCGGTAGGGGTGCGGGCGGCCGGTCGCCGGGGCCGTGCGGCCGTCGTCGCGGGTGGGCCGCGGTACTCCTTCCGTGGCCTGTCCGGGACCGGACGCGATCGCTAGTCTGGCCCCGGACGACAGGGAACCGGGAGGAGCAGGGACGTGGCCGAGAGCACCACCCAGCAGACCCTTGTGGGCTGGGACAAGCCGGATCTCGATCTCAGCAAGGCCGACTGGAGGTCGAGCAGTCAAGGGACGGGAGACGTCCAGATCGCGTTCGTCGAGGGGTTCATCGCGATGCGCAACGGGGGCCGCCCCGGCAGCCCCTCGCTGATCTTCAGCCCGGGTGAGTGGCGTGCCTTCGTGCTGAACGCGCGCGACGGGGAGTTCGACCTCACCTGAGCGGCGGGACGGACGGGGTCGCCCCGTCCGGTCGCGAGCGTCCGCGCACCCGCCCGGCCCGTGGGCCGGGCGGGGCCGGAGCGCGGCGAGTGCCCGCGCCCCGGGGGTCCCGGATGCCGTCTCCATCTAACGCTTGCCGCCGTGGTTACCATTAGCCGCATGGCCGACCACTCCCTCGTTCTCGATCTCGCCCTCACCGTCCGCCACGACGGACACGGCGGGGTCGCCGACGATCTGAGCGGGCCGGACGGGCTGACCACATGGGTGCGCGAGCACGCGGCGGCGCTGGATACGGATGGCTTCACGGTCGAGGCCTTCGCGGCCGACGACGACGCCCTCGCGGCGGTGCGCGCGCTGCGGGCCGCCGTGCGCGCCCTGTTCGCCCGGGCGGTACGGCCGGACCCGCCGAGCCCCGCCGACGCCGAGCGGCTGCTCCCCGCCGGGATGGCCCTGGAGCTGCTGAACTCGGCCGCGGCCGCCGTACCCACGGCGCCCCGCCTGGAATGGCCCGAGGGCCGCGACCCCTACGCCGTCCACCGCGGCACCGGCACCCCCGACGCCGTCACGGCGCTCTGCGCCTCGCTCGCCCGCGCCGCCGTCGACTTCCTGGCCGGGCCCGACCGGGCGAGGCTGCGGGCCTGCCACGCGCCCCGGTGCGTGCGGTACTTCCTCAAGGAGCACCCGCGCCAGGAGTGGTGCAGGCCCTCCTGCGGCAACCGCGCCCGCGTCGCCCGCCACCAGCGGCGCCGGCAGCTCCACGCCGAGCCGTAGCCGCCCGGGGGCGTCAGGCTTCCAGCGCGTCCTCCTCCTCGAACAGATGGGCCCACGGCCGCTGGCCCCGGCCCGCGGCCTCGATGCCCGTCTTGCCGTACCGGGCCGTCGTGCGCGACCACGCCAGATTGCCGCTCATCAGCGCCCGCATGCCCGCCACATAGTCGTCGACCTGGGTGCGCAGCTGGGCAGAGACCCCGGAGGCCGCGAGCGCCTCGGACAGCTCCACCGCGAGCGTCCGGAAGCGCTCCACCCGGGAGTTGGCCAGCCGGGCGACCTCGCGGGCGGCCCGGTCCACCGAGAGCCCCGACCCCTTGTGCAGGATGATGACGCTGTTGTTGACGTCCCCGGCGGCCAACTCCTTGTCCGCGGACACGATGTCGTTGACGAAGATCACCACATCGGCGGTGATCCAGCGCATCTCGGCCAGCGGGCTGCCCCGGTGCAGCTCGTCGGGGAGCGTGTAGCGGCCGCACCGCTCGACGAGATCCAGACAGGGCTGTACGCCGATGGAGTCGCGGCGGCCGCGCAGGAACCCCGGCAGCGACGGCGGCCCGGTGCGGGTGCGGTTGAGGGCCTCCCAGTGATAGGCCGTCAGATACTTCCGCCAGTGCCCGCGGAAGCGCTCCTGCCACAGCCGCGGAGTGCCGTCGCACAGCCGCTTCCACAACTCCGCGAGCGTGCCCGCGAGATGGTTGGTCGGGTCGCCCGGAGCCGGGCCCCGGTCGCTCATCGTGCGCAGCATGATGTCGATCTGCCGGGCCACCGCGTCCGGCTGCCGGCCGATCGGGCCGTCGAACTGGTCGTCGAACACGAAGAACCAGGCGTTGAGGTCGGTCGCCAGCGCGAGATCCGAGTCCGTGGTGTCCGGATAGAAGTACGCCATCAGACGTTCGAGCCCCATAGCGTCGTACTCATTGGTCGCGCACTCGCCCGAGAGCATCCCGAACCGGTGAAGCCAGTCGAGCGTGTGCTGACGCGCGACGGCGTGGCGCGGATGACAGCGAGCGGGGAACGGTATGTCGACGAGCCTCGCGCGGTCCTCCGACAGCTGTGAGCCTGCTGGGGACGACATCGCTCCGCCTCCTCTGCGCCGAAGGGTGAGCAGCCTTGGGCGGAGCTGCTGTCCGAAAAGCTCATAGTGCGCCCGTGGCCGAAACTGCACAAGCGGCGTGTGCACCGGTGCTTCGCGCCCCCCTGGAGCCGCGTCAACCCCCCAGCAGATCCTGGCGAGTCAGTCAAGCCGTGTTTGCGAGACGGTCACATCGGTGTCACGGTGCGTGTCCGAAAGCGTAGGCTCGGCCCTACTGCCAAAAGGGGACGGTTGTGGCGGACATGAAAGGCCGGCGGACCAGTGGTGCGCGCAGGCGGCTGTTCGAACGGGAGAATGAACTCCTGCTTCTCGAACGCATGTTGGACGACCTGTGCGGCACGGGAGCAGAGGGGGTTACGGGCGCGTCGAGCGGCGGGCTGCTCGCGGTCTCGGGAGCGCCCGGGCTCGGCAAGACGAGTCTGCTCGCCGAGGTCCGCAGGGAGGCCGCCGCCCGGGGCTGCACCCTGCTGACGGCCCGCGGCGGTGAGCAGGAGATCCGCGTGGCCTTCCACGTGGTGCGCCAGCTGGTGCAGCCCGTGCTGGCCGCGGCCGGCGAGAGCGAACACCGGCGGATACTCGGGACCTGGTACGACATCGTGGCGCCCGCGGTCGGCCTGGTCTCCGTCCCGGGCGGCTCGCCCGACCCGCAGGGCGTGCGCGACGGCCTCGACTGGCTGGTGACCCGGTTCGCCGTCGAGCACACGCCCGTCGTGCTCATCGTCGACGACGCGCACTGGGCGGACGAGGAGTCCCTCACCTGGCTGAGCTCGTTCGCGCTGCGCGCCGCCGAGCTGCCGATCCTGATCGTGGCCGCCTACCGGCCCGAGGGACTGCCCGTGCAGGCGAGCGAGTTCCACAGGCTCGCCGAGCGGCAAGGCTCGCGGCCGGTGACCCTGGCGCCGCTCTCCCCGCACGCCGTGGGCAGGCTCGTCCACGACGTGCTGGAGAACGGCGCCGACGACCTGTTCTCGCGCGAGTGCTGGGCGCTGACGGGAGGCAACCCGTTCGAGGCGGTCGAGCTGATCGCCAAGATCCGTGAGCGGAACATCAAACCGCACTACGCCAACGCCGCCGAGCTGCGCGAACTCGCGTCCACGGCACGCGGCAGCGGACTCGTCCAGCGCCTGGAGCGGCTCGGCCCCTCGCCGGTCAGGCTGGCGTGGGCCGTCGCCATCCTGGGCACCGCGGTCGACCCGCACATGGCGGGCAGCGTGGGCAACCTCGGCGCCGAGGAGTCGGTCGACGCGATCCACCGGCTGCGCGAGGCCCGCATCCTGGCCGGCCGCACGGGCGACCCCGACCGGCTGGACTTCTTCCACCCGCTGGTCGGTACAGCGGTCTACCGCGCCATTCCGCCCGCGATGCGGGTGGCGATGCACGGCCAGGCCGCGGTCTGCGTCACCGAGGCGGGCCTCGGCCCCACGGTCGCCGCCCGCCACCTCCTGGAGATGCATCCCGAGGACGACCGCTGGGCGGTGCAGCAGCTCAGGGCCGCCGCGCGCGAGTGCATGCGGGCCGGTGCTCCCGAGGCCGCCCGGCGCTGTCTGGCCCGGGCCCTGCGCGAGCCGCCCGCCCTTGAGGAGCGGGCGGAGGTGCTGTTCGAGCTCGGCTGCTCGGCGCTCCTGAACGAACCGGCCACCACGGTCAACCACCTCCAGGCCGCCCTGGAGGAGCCGGAGCTCGGACCCACCCTGCGCGAGGCGATCACCTACCGGCTCGCCCAGGCGCTGGCCCACACCGACCGGATGGGCGAGGCGGCCGAGCTGGTCGCCGTCGAGGGCAGGAGCTCCACCAACCCCCGCACCCGGCTGCGCATGCAGGCCGAGGCCTTCAAGTGGAACGCGTTCCGGGCCGACGAGGAGGACTCGGCCGCCCGCTCGCGCAGGCTGGCCCGTCTCTCCGACCACCTCACCACCCGGGGCATGGCCGAGCGGTACATCCTCGGGCTGCGCGCCTGGGACGCCATGGTCCGCGGCGAGCCCGCCGCCGTCGCGCTCGCGTACGCGGAGGAGGCACTGGGCGACGGGCTCTCCTGGACCGACGAGGAATGGGGCTTCGAGGTCCCCGTCATGGTCGCGCTCACCTTCATGTACTGCGACCAGCCGGGCCGCGCGGACGAGCTGTTCAGCAGGGGCATCGCGGAGTGCGAGAACCGCGGCTGGCGCGGCGCCCACCTCTCGTTCGGCCTCACCCTGCTCGGGTACATCCGGTTCTGCCGCGGCCGCCTCGCCGAGGCCGAGGACCTGGTCCACGGCGGGCTGCGGATCGCCGACCGGGTCGGCCAGCGCATCCCGGCCCAGTGGTTCGCCCTCGGCATCCTGATCGAGATCCTGCTGGCCCGGGGCCGGGTGGACGAGGCGCAGGACCTGTCCGACCGGTACAACTACGGCCAGGTCGTCCCCAACGCCGTCGTCTACCCCGACTCCGAGACGGTCTACAGCGAGCTGCTGCTCGCCCGGGGTCTGCGCAGCGACGCCGAGCAGCGGCTGCGCGCGGTCGGCCGGCGCCTGGACCGCAGGGGCATGCGCAACCCGGCCTGGTGCCCCTGGCGGCCGCTGCTCGCCGAGGCGCTGGCCCCGGCAGACCCGGCGGAGGCCCAGAAGGTGGCCGACGAGGCAGTCGAGCTGGCCCGCCGGTTCGGCACCGCGGGCGCCATCGGCCGGGCCCTGCACTCCGCCGCCAAGGTGGCCACCGGCGCGAAGAGCCTCAAGCTCCTCGCGGAGGCGGTGCAGCACCTGGAGCGCTCGCCGTCCGCGTACGAGCTGGCGTGCGCGCTCGTCGACCACGGCACGGCGCTCAGCCGGGCCGGGCTGCCCCAGGACGCCTCGGAACTGCTCGTCCGGGGCATGGAGAACGCGGTGGTCTGTGGCGCCGACGCACTGGCGGCCCGGGCGCGCGACGAGCTGGCCGCGTCGGGGCTGCGCCCGCTGCGGCTGCGTGCGGTGGGCACGGACTCCCTCACCGCTCAGGAGAAGACGGCGGCCGACCGGGCGGCGCGGGGCTGGGAGAACACCCGTATCGCCGAGGAGCTGGGCATCCGGGAGCGGGCCGTCGAGCTGCTGCTCTCGGGCGTCTTCCGCAAGATCGGCACCGACCGGGCCGGGCTGCCGGAGCTCCTGCGGCACACCGAGAGCCGCCCGGCACCGGGCACGCCGCTCCGCTGAACCGCCGGACGCGGGCCGGGGCCCGTCGAGGTGCCCCGGCCACGTACCATGGGCGGCATGTCGTTCCTCCGCCGCCGCAGCTCCGCCACTCCCGCGGGCCCGGACTTCGATGTCCTGGCCATGGACCCGGGCGACTGGCCCGGAAACCTCGGTGCCGGGCTGCTGCCCGCGCCCGACGGAAGCTGCCAGGGTGTCTTCCTGCGCTACGACCTGTTCGGCGGCCGCGGCCCCGCGATGGTCATCGGCAATCTGCCCGAGGGCTCTCCGGCCAGGGAGCTCGACGAGGGCCAGGTGCCGTTCGAGGTCTCCCAGCTCCTACTGGCGCTGGAGAACGACGAGCCCGTCGAGGTCGTCGGCGCCGAGGACATCCCCGTGATGCAGGGCGACAACCTGCTGATCGTGCGGCGCCTCAAGCTCTCCGAGAGCCGCGTCTCCTGTGTGCAGTTCGACCGCAGCGACAAGGTGCTGGTCACCATCGCCAGCTGGGACCGGCCGATCACCGACGACCTGTACGCGCTCCTGAAGCCGCTGCCCGCGGAGCTCTTCCAGCAGAGCTGACGGTGTCACCGGCAGGTCAGCGGCCTGCCACTGGTCTGATCCACTGATACAACTCACCTTTCTGGCGGCGCTCTTGACGCGCCCTCACCCGGGGTCACACAGTGTGCGCGCACCGCACCCGAGGTGAACTCCCGGCAGGAAGGGTTGTCATGACATCCCATCAGAGGACCAGGCTCGCACTCGCGCTGACCGCCACCGGGGCCTTCGGCCTCACCCTGCTCGCCCCCGTGTCCCCGGCCGGCGCCCAGGACCGCGCCACCGAGTGCCCGCGCGTGCTGAAGTGCGACTGGATCCCGGCGGCCTACCAGCAGAACGGCGATCCGGCCAACAAACAGGCGTACGGGAACTACGACATCGCCGACCGGCCGTCCACCAACCGGATCAAGTACATCGTCCTGCACGACACGGAAGAGGACTACGACGGTACGATCCGGATCTTCCAGGACCCCAAGAGAGCCGTCTCCGCCCACTACGTCGTGCGCTCCTCGGACGGCCATGTGGCGCAGATGGTGAAGACCAAGGACGTGGCCTGGCAGGCCGGGAACTGGTACATCAACACGCACTCCATCGGCATCGAGCAGGAGGGCGTCGCCGTAGAGGGCGCCAAGTGGTACACGCCCGAGATGTACCGCTCCACGGCCGCGCTGGTGCGCTACCTCGCCGCCGAGTACGACATCCCCCTGGACCGCCAGCACATCATCGGCCACGAGAACGTGCCCCCGACGACGGCCGGGGGCACCCGGAAAATGCACTGGGACCCGGGTCCGTACTGGGACTGGAACCGGTTCATGGCCGTGCTCGGCGCACCCACCCGCCCCACCGCGCGGCCGAGCAGCCAACTGGTCACCATCAGCCCCAAGTTCGGCTCCAACCAGCAGGTGTTCCGGGACTGCGAGAAGAACACCGACCTGCCCGTCCAGGGCAGCAGCGCCGTCCCGCTGCACACCGAACCCTCGGCCACGGCCCCGCTGTTCGCGGACCCCGGACTGCACGCGCCCGGTGAGCCCGGCACCAACTGCGCCAACGACTGGGGCAGCAAGATCAGTGCCACCCAGCAGGCCGTGGTGGCCGAGCGCAGGCCGGGCTGGACGGCGATCTGGTGGTACGGCCAGAAGGCCTGGCTCCAGACGCCCGAGCACACCCGCACGACCACACCGACCGCCGGCTACGTCGTACGGCCGAGGGCGGGCCTGACGGAGGTGCCGGTGTACGGCGTCGCCTACCCCGAGAAGGCCGACTACCCGGCCGACTTCACCGCCGTGCACGTCGGCACCCCGCTCGCGTACACCATCAAGGCGGGCCAGTCCTACCCCGGCGGCGGCGAGGCCCCCACCGGCTACTTCTACGCGCCGACGATCGACTCGTCCCTCCCGTACGACCACACGTACTTCCCCGGGGCGGCGAAGTACGTCACCGTGCAGATCGGCCACCGCATCGCCGTGGTGAGGGCCGCCGACGTCGACGTCGTACGGGTGCGCTGAGCGCGCCGCGCACACGGCGGCGCGCCGCGCGTCCGGTGTGTCGGCACCGGGCGCGCGGCGCGCGCCTTTCCCCGGGGCCCGTCCGGCGGAGCAGGTAGCCGGAACGGGCCCCTCACACGGCGGTCAGCGGGTCCCGACCGCCGCACGCACGGCCCGACGCGCCAGCGCGCAGTCGTCGTGCAGCCTGCGCAGCAGCAGCCGCTGCTGCTCCCCGGCCGAAGGCACACCCGGCTGCTGCGACGAGGCCGCGCCCGAGGGCGCCGACTCGCGCATGGTGCGCTGCACGGCCGTCTCGTACGTCCGGATCTCCCGCGTCAGTACGAGCATCAGGTTCACCAGGAAGGCGTCCCGCGCGGCCGGGCCGGCCGCCTGTGCCGCCTGGCTGATCTGGCGCCGGGCCACCGGAGCGTCCCCGAGCACCGCCCACAGCGTCGCCAGGTCGTACCCCGGCAGGTACCAGCCGGCGTGCTCCCAGTCGACGAGCACCGGACCCGCGGGCGACAGCAGGATGTTCGTCAGCAGCGCCTCGCCGTGCGAGAACTGCCATGTGACCGGGCGGCCCGAGTGGGCCAGGCCGTGCAGCAGCTTCTGGAGGTCGCTCAGATCCCGGTCGGTGAAGAGCCCCAGCTCGTGGTAGCGGGTGATCCGCGGCGCGTAGTCCAGCGGCCGGGTGAACATCTCGGCCGGCGGCCGCCAGGCGTTGACCCGGCTGATCGCCCCGAGGGCCGCCCGGACGTCGGCCCGGGGCGGGGCCTCGACCGGGTGCCGGGACAGGGCCGCCGCACGTCCGGGCATCCGCTCGATCACCAGGGTGCAGTTGTCGGGGTCCGCGGCGATCAGCCGCGGCACCCGCACCGGTGGGCGGTGCCGGACGAACGCGCGGTAGACCGCTATTTCGTGCCTGAACCGCTCGGCCCAGACGGGCGAGTGGTCCAGGAGGCACTTGGCGACCGCCGTGGCGCGCCCGGTGGATCCGACGAGCAGCACGGACCGGCCGCTGCGCCGCAGCACCTGCACCGGATTGAACTCAGGACAGATGCGGTGCACCGACGCGATGGCCATCCGCAGCTGCGCGCCCTGCGGGCCGGACAAGTCGATCCTCCCGCTGGGCGGTTGGACGCCCGCCCCGGGCCGGCGCGCGGTCCGGCCGACGCCGAGCGCCGCCGGAGCGGCGTGCGAGGGGTCGAGGTACGGTCCGCCGCCCGCCACCAGGTGACGGTGCGGCCGGGGCGGGGCTGACACGGAGGACGATGCTGTGTACATGGGCGAGACAGATCCCTTCGTGCGCCGACGAGTTGCTGGCCAGCCCGGCCCGGTGGCCCTGATCCCACCCTGGGGAATGGGGTCCGCCTGCCGGGGCGGGGTGGCGCCTTCTTACCCGACACCCGACTGCGGGTGGCACACCATCTGGCGCACCCTGGCGAACCGTGGCGAATAGTCCCACCTCCTCTGACAGGGGGTTACTGTCAACTCAGCCGAGAACCTGGGGGCTTGAAGTGAACGGACAACCCAACACCCGCCTGAACGACCTCTTCGGCCTCGCCGGCTGGTCCAAGGGCGAACTCGCGAGGCTGGTGAACCGGCAGGCGGCGGCAATAGGCCACCCCCAACTGGCCACCGACACCTCACGGGTGCGGCGTTGGATCGACATGGGGGAGTCCCCGCGCGATCCGGTGCCGAGAGTGCTGGCGGCTCTGTTCACCGAGCGGCTCGGCCGTGTCGTGACCATCGAGGACCTCGGTTTCGACCGGCAAGGGCGCGCCGGGAAGCGGCGGGACGTCGGACCCAAGCAGAATCCCGACGGCCTGCCGTGGGCGCCTGAACGGACGGCGGCGGTCCTCACCGAATTCACGGGAATGGACCTCATGCTCAACCGACGCGGTTTGGTGGGCGCGGGCGCCGCGCTCGCCGCAGGCTCCGCACTCAGCAGCGCCATGCACGACTGGCTGCACACCGACCCCGTACTCTCGGCCGACGCCCCCCACCTCGACGATCCCCTGCACGCGGACCCCGCCGGGTACGACCGCTATGAGGCCGCCCCCATCGGGTCGCAGGAGATCGGGGCGCTGGAGCGCTCGGTCGAGGTCTTCCGTGCCTGGGACGCGTCCCGGGGCGGCGGACTTCAGCGCAAGGCCGTGGTGGGTCAGCTCAACGAGGTGGGCGGCATGCTCGCCTACCGTCACCCCGACCATCTCCAGCGGCGCCTGTGGGGCGTCGCCGCCAACCTGGCCGTCCTGGCCGGCTGGATGTCCCACGACATCGGCCTCGAACCGACCGCCCAGAAGTACTTCGTCATCGCCGCGCACGCGGCCCGCGAGGGCGGCGACCGCCCGCGCGCCGGCGAAGCACTCTCCCGCGCCGCCCGGCAGATGGTCCATCTGGGCCGTCCCGACGAAGCGCTCGACCTCATGAAGCTCGCCAAGTCCGGTTCCGGCGAGGAGACCCTGCCGCGCACGCGGGCCATGCTGCACACCATCGAGGCCTGGGCGCAGGCGTCGATGGGGCAGGGCCAGGCGATGCGGCGCACCCTCGGCGAGGCCGAGGAGCTCTTCGTCTCGGACCGGGGCGACGTGCCCGCGCCGAGCTGGATGCAGATGTTCGACGAGGCGGATCTCCACGGCATGCAGGCCCTGGCGTTCCGTACGTTCGCCGAGCACGACGCGAGCGCGGCGGGCATCGCGGCCCGCCATGCAAAACGGGCGCTCGAACTACGGGTCAACGGGCGCCAGCGCTCGAAGATCTTCGACTACATCTCACTCGCCTCGGCCTGCTTCATCGCCGACGACCCCGAACAGGCGGACCGCTACGCCCGGCTGGCCCTGGTGTCGATGGGGGAGACCTCCTCCCACCGCACCTGGGACCGGCTGCGCGAGATGTACCGGCTGACCGGGCAGTACTCCGGCTACCAGAAGATCCAGGACCTGCGCGAGGAGATCCAGCTGGCCCTGCCGAAGGCACCGACGCGCCGGGGCAGGAGCATGGACCTGTAGCGGGCCCGGTCAACCGGGCCCGCTCACGACCGGATTCCGCTCAACCGATCCGTACCGCTGTCAACCGATCCCTGCCGCCGGGTAGTTCACGACCCGATGCGTGCCACCAGCACGCACGCGTCGTCCTCGCGGTCCGTCTCGCCGAACTCCTCGACCACCATACGCACCCCGTCCTGGGCCGTACGGACCGTTTCGAGGCGGGCGGCGAGCTCCAGCAGCCTGCGGCACCCCGGCTCATTGGAGGTGCCCCGGCGGGTCAGCCCGTCGGTGTGCAGGACCAGCAGATCGCCGGGGATCAGCTGCACCTCGGCCTGTCCGTACCCGGCTCCTGACGTCGCTCCGAGCAGCACCCCGTCCGGCGGCGTCAGGGCGCACCCCGTCCCGCCGCGGAACAGCAGCGGGGCGGGGTGTCCTGCTTGTGCCCAGGAGAGGATGCGGGTGGCCGGGTCGTACTGGCAGCAGACCGCGCTGCCGAGCGCGGGCTGGACCGAGTGGTCGAGCAGCTGGTTGAGGTGGCCCATCAGGTCGCCGGGGCGGATGCCGGCGACGGCCATGCCGCGCAGCGCGCCGAGCAGCATGGCCATGGCACCGGTGGCGGTGACGCCGTGGCCGGTGAGGTCTCCGACGGTCAGCAAAGACCTGCCGTCGGGCAGTTCGAGCGCGTCGTACCAGTCGCCGCCGATGAGCGCGCTGGTGGCCGACGGCAGATAGTGCGCCGCCACGTCGAGCGCCGCCGGGTTGCCCTGGGGCAGCCGCAGCGAACCGCGCCACGGCGGCAGCACGGCCTGTTGCAGCTCGACCGCGAGCCGGTGTTCGGTCTGGGCGATGTGCTGCTCGCGCCGCAGCGAGTCGCGCGACTCCCGTACGGCACGCTGGCTGCGGCGCAGCTCGCTGACGTCGCGCAGCACAGCCCACATCGACGCGGTGCAGCCGTCGGCGTCGAGCACGGGCTCGCCCATCATGTGCAGCGTCCGCACGCGCCCGTCGGTCCGGACGATCCGGAACTCGCCGTCGATCGGCTTCCCGTCGACCAGACAGTCCGTCACCATGGCCGTGAGCAGCGCCTGGTCGTCGGCGAACACCATCGAAGGCAGTTCGTCGAGCGACATCGCTCCGCTCTCGGGCGCCCGTCCGAATATCTGGAAGAGCTCCTCGGACCAGTCCACCGCGTCCGTGAGCAGGTTCCACTCGGCGCTGCCGACCCGGCTGAGCAGGGATCCGGGCAGCGGGTCGAGCGCGAGCTCGGGCTGCGGCTCCGCTTCGTCGGTCGCCTCGGGGGCGGGCTCGGGGTGGAGTCCCTCCTTCAGCTGGTCCAAGTGCGTGCCGAGGTCGTCGAGGTGATGGACCGCCAGGTCGCACAGGGCGCGCTGCCAGCGGCCGTGCGGGTCGTCGTCGTCCACGAGCGCGTCCCGCCGTACGGCGTCCACTCCGCCGCGCAGCCGACGGGTCTGTGTGATCAGCGCGTCGACCGTCTCCCGCTCCGGCGGTTGCGGGCTGGGACGGTCCGCGAACAGATGGGACGGCATGACGTACTCCGATACAGGCGCGGCACTGCAAGTCGGAAGGATGGACCGGTAACGACTGTTGCACAGGGAGCGAGGCCCCGTAAGGGATTTGGCAACACTCGATACGGTGGTGCTTCTGGCATATGCCTGCGGCCGACCGGAGGCGATCAGCGCATCCGCCGCCGAACAGGGAAACCATGGGTGCGTGCGGTCCAAACCACCAGTACAGCACCGATTACGAGCGGCAGGGCCGCCCAGGGCAGCGCCCCCGCGCCCGCGTTGTCCAGAACCACGCCTCCGGTGAGCGATCCGGCGGCGATCCCGACGTTGTAGACGGTCGCCTGGAGCGAGGTGGCCACATCGGCGTGCTCCGGTCCCGAGACGTCGACCAGCGCGGTCTGGATCAGCGTCGGCGCGCCGCCGAAGGCCGCGCCCCACAGTGCGACCGCGACCACCAGGACGGCGGGCACCCGACCCAGGGCGCCAAGTGCCGCCATCACAAGGGCGATCAGGGCCAGGGCCCCCAGCAGGGCGGCCCGCAGCCTGCGGTCGGCCAGCGCGCCCGCGAGCCAGATGCCTCCGACGGTCGCGGCCCCGAAGACGAAGAGGACCAGGCCCGCGCGCCCGAACCCGGCGTGCTCGGCGAACGGCATCAGGAACGTGTACATCGCCTGGTGGCCGAGGAGCAGCAGCAGGGTGACGGACAGGACGGTCCGGATGCCCGGCAGGACCGCGATGCGCCGCAGCGGGGTCCGCCCGGCGCTCGGCTCGCCGGGGAAGTCCGGCACGTACCGCAGCGCACACAGGATGAGGAGCGCGGCCAGGACGGCAAGGCCGGCGAAGCCCGCGCGCCAGCCGACGGTGTCCGCCAGCGCGGTGCCCAGCGGCACACCGAGCGAGAGCGCGGCCGTGATGCCCGCGAGGACGATCGCGATGGCGCGGCCCCGGTGTTCGGCGGGGACCATCCGGGCGCCGTACCCCGCGAGCATCGACCACAGGGTGCCGCCCATCGCCCCGGCGAGCAGCCGGGCCGCACATGTCAGGAGGTAGGAGGAGGAGAGCGCGGTGACGGCGTCGGCGAGCGCGAGGCCGGTGAGCGCGCCGGTCAGGACCGTGCGCCGGGGCAGCCCGCGCAGCAGCGCGGTGAGCGGTATCGCGGAGAGGAAGGAGGCGGCCGCGTACAGGGTCACCAGGAATCCCACCCGGCTCTCCGACACCCCCAGTCCGCCGCCCATGCCCGGGAGCAGTCCCGCGGGCAGCAGCTCGGTCAGGGTGGCGGTGAACGCCGTGGCGGCGAGCGTGAGCAGGCCGCCCAGCGGCAGTGCGGCGGGTCCGGTGGCGGTCGGCGCGGCGGTGCGCGCCACAGGTGCGGTCGGCATACGGCCATGATCGAACCCTCACATTAGTGTGAAGGGCAAGTCCCTTTTCCCCGGGGACCGCGCTGACCTGCGCCGGAACCGGTCCCGGGGCGGGGAGCGAGGTTCCCGGCTGTTCATGACATCCTGTGTCGTCACAGCTCGCCGGACAGATCGGCGGACGTCCGGGGGGTTACAGGGGAAGGTCGATGAGGCTCTGCTTTCTGGTGGAGGAGCACTACCGCCACGACGGCATGCCGGTGGAGGTGATCCGCCAACTCGTCGACTGGGGTCATCGAGTGGACGTGCTGCGCCCCGGCGGCTCCCTGCTGCGGATGTCCGAGGTGGTCAGCGCGGGCAGCCATGACGCCTGGGTGCTCAAGACGGTGTCCGGCGGCCCGGGCCTCACGCTCCTGGAGGCCGCCGCCGCGGTCGGCCTGACCACCGTCAACGACGCCCGGTCGATACGGGGCGTACGGGACAAGGCGCTCGCGGCGGCCATCGGCCGCAGCCGGGGCCTGCCGATGCCGACGACGTATGCGGCGGCCGTCCCCGAGCTGCTCGCGGAGATACCCGAGTCCGAGTTCCCGCTGGTGGTCAAGCCCGCCGACGGCAGCGCCGGGCGCGGGGTGTGCCTGGTTCCCTCGCCGGACCGGCTCGCCGCGATGACGGGGCAACTGGCGGGCCAGGGCATGCTGGTGGCCCAGCCGTATGTGCCCAATTCGGGCGTGGACCTCAAGGTGTACTGCGTGGGCGGCGAGCTGTACGCCACCGAGCGCTGTTCCCCGCTCCACCCCGACCACGCGGTGCGCGAGCGGCAGGTGGCGCTGCCCGCAGAGGTGGCCGCGACCGTCGCGCAGGTCGGCGCGGTCTACGGCCTGGACCTGTACGGGGTCGATGTGCTGCTCGGCCCCGACGGGCCGGTGGTGGTCGACGTGAACGACTTCCCGAGCTTCCGTCAGGTCCCCCAGGCGGCGGCGCGGGTGGCGCGCGCGGTGCTCGAACTGGCCCGCACGGGCCGGGGGAGCGGCCCGGACGCCTTCCCGGCCGCCCGTATCCCGGAGCAGCAGCCGGGGGCGGCGGTATGAGGATCGGGCTGATCACGCCGGAACCCGGCCATCCGCTCCTCGCCGCCGCCACCGCCCTGCTCGTCCGCGAGCACACGGTGGAGCCGGTGGACCCGGCTTCGGCGCCCCCGGACCGCGTCGCCGACGTCTATCTGCTCAAGTCCCGTACGCCCCGCGCCCTCGCGCTCGCCCGGGAGCTGGAGCTGCGGGGCGCGGCCGTGCTGAACTCCGCGTCCGCCACGGCCCTCTGCCAGGACCGCACGGCGATGGCGGAGCTGGCCGGCCGGGCCGGGCTGCCGTTCGCGGCCACCCGGACCTTCGCCGCGCTCGCCCCGCTGCCGGACGACCCGGACCTCACGTATCCACTGGTGGTGAAGAGCCGCCACAGCCGCCGCCACGACCTGGTCGCCCGCGCCGACGACGCCGCCGGGCTGCGGGCGCTGGCCGGGGCGTGGGCGCAGGAGCCGGTGGTGGTGCAGGAGTTCACCGCCAACAGCGGCTGGGACCACAAACTGTGGGTGATCGGCGACCGGGTCTTCGCCGCCCTGCGCCGCTCCGAGCTCGCGCCCGGGGGCCGTGGCCCCACCCGCTCGCTCTGCCTCGACGCGCTGCCGCCCGGCTGGGCCGCGCTGGCGCTCCGGGTGGGGGAGGTCTTCGCCCTGGACGTGTACGGGGTGGACCTCATCGACGCGGGCGGTGGGAGCCCGCTCGTGGTGGACGTCAACGCCTTTCCCGGGATACGGGGTCAGCGGGGCGCCCCCGAGGCGCTTGCGGAGCTCGCCCTGGCGGCAGGCGGCGGCCGCCTCATCCCACGGGCGCGGGCACGTCCTGCGGAAGAGTCGTGTTCCACGCCGTGAGCACGGGCCGGCCGTGCTCGGTCCCCAGCCGCGACACGGCCCCGGTGCCGAGCAGGAACAGCGACCCGGCCGAGGCGGGCAGCCCCAGATAGCGGGCCGTCAGGACGCGCAGGAAGTGCGAGTGGGCGACGAGGGCGACGCCGCTGTCGGAATCCTCCGGCGACGCGAGCGCGGCCCGTGCCTCCGCGAGCACCCGGTCGGCCCGTTCGCCGACCTGCTCGGCGCTCTCGCCCGGGTGCGCGGCGGGCCCGGCGGCGACCCCGTCGGTCCACAGGTTCCAGTCGGGGCGGTCACGCTGGATCTCGGGGGTGGTGACGCCCTCGTACCCGCCGTAGTCCCACTCGCTCAGATCGGGCCGCACCCGCGGCGCGGTGAGCCCGGCGAGTTCGGCGGTGCGCCGGGCCCGGGCCGCCGGGCTGACCAGGGTGAGCCCGATCCGGCGCCCGGCCAGCAGCGGCGCCACCGCGCGGGCCTGGGCCTCGCCGTGTTCGGTGAGCGGCAGGTCGGTGTGGCTGGTGTGCTGCCCGGTCAGGGTCCACGCCGTCTCGCCGTGCCGTATCAGGATCAACTCGCCCATGGATGGTTCCCGTTCTCCGCGACCGGCCCGCCGGGCTCGTCCCGCCAGACCGTGTACGGCACAACCAAGTCGCGCCCGGTGGCATTCCGGCAGGTGGGGCCGGTGGCGGAGGTCACGCTCAGCGGGCGAGGAAGGCGACGACGCCCTGCCGAGACGGCGTCGTCGCCGAGCAGGTCGTTGTGCTTGAGGCAACCCGCCGGGTTGTCGACCGCGCCGGTCAGCGGCACGCCGCTGTCCGGGTCGATCACCTCGTCGCGGTTCGACCACCAGGTCCCGTACTCCTTCGGCGCGTCCTCGGCGAGGCCGGTGGGCCGGGTGAGGCCCGAGGCGTCCGGGCCGCCCGCCGCCATCCTCAGGACGCCCTTGCGCGCCCCGGGACCGGTCGCCCGGCGCCGGGCGACCGCGACGGTCAGGTGCGGGCCCGCACCGGGGTGGCGCCAGTCGCGCGGGACGGCCATGGCCGCGCACTCCAGCGCGCCCGAGTCGCAGGGCCCCGCCATTCGAGGTGCTGCTGGAGATAGCGGTCGGGCACGCGGGTGACGCCTGCCGGAGGGCGGAGTCGGCGGTGAGCGCGAGCGCCACCAGGGGCGGCCCGCCGTTCAGCGCCGGCCACGCCACATGGGCCGGATACGCCTGGCAGCCGGCCAGCGGTTCGTACCGCTCGACATCGTCCGCGTCGAGCCCGCAGGCGGCCCCGTACGCGCCGAGCCGCTCCTGGGCGAGCGTCTCGCCGGTCGCGAGCGGGGCGAAGAACCCCGCGCAGGGCGGAGTTGCCCGCTCCCGCCGACCGGTCGGCGAGGAAGGCGAAGGCGCAGCGGCTCGCGGAGCTGCGGGCGGACGCGTCGCTGATGCCGGTGGCGGTCGGGGAACTGATGCGGTTCTCTCCATCGCGGACGGCATTCTGCGGGTGGCGACCGAGGACATCGAGGTGGCCGGGACCGTGATCCGTGCCGAGGAGGGCGTGGTGCTCTCCACCTCCCTGGTCAACCGGGACGGCTCGGTCTATCCGGACGCCGACGCGCTCGACCGGCACCGGTCGGCCCGCCGCCACGTGGGCTTCGGGTTCGGCATCCACCAGTGCCTGGGGCAGAACCTGGCGCGGGCCGAGATGGAGATCGCCCTGGGCGGCCTCTTCGCGCGGCTGCCGGGGCTGCGGCTTGCGGCGCCCGCCGACCGGATTCCGTTCAAACCGGGCGACACCCTCCAGGGGATGCTGGAACTCCCCGTCACTTGGTAGTGGAGTGGGCTCATGAGGATCAGCATCAATGGTGACGTCTGTATCGGCTCGGGGCAGTGCGCCCTGACGGCGCCGGGTGTGTTCACCCAGGACGACGACGGCTTCAGCGAGTTGCTGCCGGGGCGCGCGGACGGCGGGGGAGACCCCATGGCCCGCGAGGCGGCCCGCGCCTGCCCGGTGCAGGCCATCTCGCTCGCGGACTGAGAACGCGCCGGTGGTACGGCACCGGTTCGTGTGCCGTACCACCGGTGGCCGCGGCCGTCAGCGGCCCGTGTGCCGCAGCCGTACGACGGGAATGTCCCGCTCGGTCTTGTTCTGGTACTCCGCGTACGGCGGGAACACCTCCACCAGGTGCGGCCACACCCTGGCCTTCTCCTCCGGGGAGAGGGTCTCGGCGCGGGCCGGGAACCGCTCGGCGCCGACCCGGACGCTGACGTCCGGCTCGTCCACGAGGTTGAGGTACCAGAGCGGGTGGTCGTCGGATCCGCCCTTGGAGGCCACGATCAGATGGTCGTCGCCGTCGCGCCCGTAGATCAGCACGGTGCGCCGTACGGTGCCGGTGCGGCGGCCGACGTAGTCCAGGAGCAGACAGGGCGCGCCGTGCAGGGTCGTTCCTCTGGTGCCGCCCGACTCCTCGTACAGCTGGGCCTGTTTGGCCACCCAGCCGGTCGGGCTGATCTCCACCGAGCCGCCTTCTCCGGGTTTCAGAGTCACTGCGTCCTCCCTTGCCGAGGGTGATTCGCCTTCCAGCCTGCCCCACTCGGCGGGGGCGAGTCGTCGGGGCGCACCCGGGCGGCCGGAAACGTCTCCGCGCGGAAGCCCGGCCGCCCGGCCGTCAGCCTCCGGTGGTGGAGCCGGGCCGCAGGATCATGAGGACGGTCACCGCCGCCCACAGGAGGTTGAACACCCCGGTGAACATGGCCAGTCGGACGGTCCGGCGTGCGCCGACGGCGGTCACCGGTCCGGTGTGCCCGCCCGTGGCGGCCGCGTCGAGCTCGGTGAGTACCGCGTCCTGGCGCGGCAGGACGAGCGCGATCAGCGCGCCCGCCGCGAGCGTTGTCAGCACGATCGAGACGATCAGCCAGGTGTCGCCGAGGATGTGCATGTTCTTCGCCGTGGCGAACCCGAAGACGGGCACCGCGACGCCCACGGCGGCGTAGACCCGGCAGATCCGGTACAGCAGCCGCACCGACGCCAGCGCCTGCGCGTCATCGGGCGCGGCCAGTGCCCGCCGGGCGGTGGGCGGGAACATGCTGGCGGCCACGGCGACCGGTCCGACGGCGAGGATCGCGGCCAGGATGTGCACGGTGAGGAGGAACTTCGTCACGAGCTGGGCACTTTCGTACGGGTGTGAGGGCTCCCGGACGGGGGCCCCGGCCGACGTTATGGCGTGCTCGTGCGCCGGAGAAGTGGCGGGAGTGCCAGCATCCAACGGATTCCCGCCAACTCGCTCGGGCGGGTGCGCCGCCGTCCGTACACAGGGTTCCCGGGGCGTTTTCAGTGCCGGAACCTATGATGATGGAAGATCACTTCCATTCGGAGTGGCCGCCCGCTCGGCGCCGGAGGTTCGTTGTGGAGCAGAAGTCCGTCACCGTCGTCACCGGCGGCAGCCGCGGTATCGGCGCCGCGGTCTGCGCCCGTCTGGCCGCCGACGGCCACGACGTGGTCGTGGGCTACCGCTCGGCCGCCGCGGCCGCCGAAGCCGTCGCCGAGGAGGTGCGCGCGGCGGGCCGCAACAGCCTGGCGGTGGCGGTCGACACGGCGGACGAGGCCTCCGTGGACCGGCTCTTCGACGCCGCCGCCACGCTCGGCCCGGTCACCGGGCTCGTCAACAACGCGGGGGTCAGCGGGCCCAACGGCCGTCTCGCCGACGCCGACGCGGAGGGGATGCGCCGGGCCATCGACGTCAATGTGCTGGGCTATCTGCTCTGCGCCCGCCGGGCCGTGCGCGACATGGCGGCGCGGGGCGGCGGGTCCATAGTCAACATCTCCTCGGCCGCGGCCACCCTGGGCAGCCCCGGGCAGTACGTGCACTACGCCGCCACCAAGGCGGCTGTCGACGCCATGACGGTCGGGCTTTCCAAGGAGGTCGCGGCCGACGGCATCCGGGTCAACTGTGTGGCGCCGGGCATCATCTGGACCGGCTTCCACGAGGACCCCGAGCGCCCCGCGAAGCTCGCCGACGCCATCCCGATGGGCCGGGCCGGGCGGCCGGACGAGATCGCCGGAGCGGTCGCGTGGCTGCTCTGCGACGACGCCTCGTACGCGACGGGGACCGTCATGCGGGTGGCGGGCGGGATGTAGCCGGGAGCTGCCCCGGCGTCAGGTCAGCGGACCCGGCGAGGGCATCGGTTCCGGTACGGGGTCGGGCCCCGGCGGGTTGGGTACGGGATCCGGCTCCGGCACGGGCAGGGGCCCCGGCAGCGGTCCCGGCCCCGGCGCGGGCGGGCCGGGCGTCGGCCCCGGAGTGGGCGTCGGCGGCGCGGGATCGGGCGGGCCGGGGGTCGGCCCGGGGCCCGGGGTGGGCCCCGGCGTCGGCGGGTTGGGATCGGGGTACGGGGGCTGGGTCATCGGGACCTCCTGGGTGCTCCGGCCCTGCTCCGGGCCGATGGGCGGGGCGTCGGCTCCGCGCCCGGGACCTGGCCCGTGCGGGCCGACGCCGTCTCCACTGTCTCCTCCAGCGCGTGCCCACGCCCGTCGGCCGTACTCCATCCGTCGCCGAGCGCGGCCCCTTCCGGGCGGTCCGGGGGCCGGGTCAGTCGACGCCGTCCCCAAGGGATTCGAGGAGCTCGCGCAGGGTCCCCGCGAGTGCGTCCCGCCGGTCCGCGCCGAGGGCGGCGAGCAGCCGTTCCTCCGTGGCGAGGTGGTCGGGCAGCGCCCGGTCGATGAGCGCGCGGCCCTCGGCGGTGAGGGCGACCTCGACGACCCGGCCGTCGGCCGCGCTCGGGGAGCGGGTCACCAGGCCGCGCGCCTCCAGCCGGTCGAGGCGCTGCGAGACGGCGCCCGAGGTCACCATGGCGGAGCGCATCAGCTCGGCGGGGGTGAGCAGATGGGGCGGCGGGCTGCGGCGCAGGGTCGCGAGCACGTCGAAGGAGGCGGGGTCGAGGCCGTGCTCGGCGAAGGTGCGGCGCAGCTCGGTCTCGATGAGCCGGGAGAGGCGTTTCAGCCGCCCGATCACCGCCATCGGCGATACATCGAGGTCGGGGCGGCGCTCGCCCCACTGCGCGAGCAGGAGGTCCACATGGTCGGTCACGGACCCACACTAGCCAATCTCTTAGCGATGAGATACTTTTCTCTTAGCGCTAAGAGAAATCTTCCAGCGCGACCGGACGAACCAGAAGGAGCGGACACTCATGCGCATCACCGTCTTCGGAGCCGCGGGAAACGTCGGCAGCCGCGTCGTGGCCGAGGCCGTCGCCCGGGGGCACGAGGTCGCCGCCGTCGTGCGTGACCGGGCCCGCTTCCCCGAACTCCACCCGGCCGCCCTCGCCCGTACCGGCGACGCGCAGAACGTCGACGACATAGCCGAGCTGAGCGCCGGACAGGACCTGGTCATCAGCGCCACCCGGCCCGCTCCGGGCAGCGAGGGCGACCTCGTCACGGTGACCAAGGCACTCCTGGCCGGGCTCGCCGGAACCGGAGTGCGGGTACTGGTCGTCGGCGGCGCCGCCACCCTGACGCTGCCCGGCGCCGGCGGCGCCACCGTCGTCGACGCCCCCGACTTCCCGGCCGACTGGCGGCCCATCGCGCAGGCGTGCACCGAGCAGCTCGCCGTCTGGCGCGCCGAGACCGAGGTCGACTGGGCCTACCTCAGCCCGGCCGCCCTCCTGGAGCCGGGCGAGCGCACCGGCAGCTACCGGCTCGGTGCCGACGAGCTCCTGGTGGACGACCGGGGCGAGTCCGCGATCTCCATGGAGGACCTCGCGGTGGCGCTCCTCGACGAGGCGGAGGAGCCCCGCCACCACCGGACGAGGTTCACCGTGGCGTACTGAGGCGCCGCCCTCAGTGCCCGAGCAGCACCCTCAACTCGGGCTGGAGCAGCTCCCCGTGGGCCTGTACGAGGTCGTCGCACAGGTCCCAGATCCGCTCCACCGGCAGCGTGGCGGCGGTCGCCGCGTCGGTCATCGCGGCGTGCCGCACATGCCGGGGCTCGCCCTCGGTGGCGGCCCGGACCACCAGATCGGTGACGCTCGCGTACGTACGGTTCAGCGCCGCGCACTGCGGCGGCAGCGCGCCGACGTGGGTCGGCTGCACGCCCGACGCGTCGACCAGACACGGGACTTCGACCACCGAGTCGGTCGGCAGATTGCTGATCAGCCCCTGGTTGGGGACGTTGCCGTAGATCGTGCGGGGGGTGCCCGTCACGATGCTGTGGACGATCTGCGGGGCGTACTCCATGGTGCCCTCGACCGGCAGCGGCCGCCCCGCCGCCAGGGCGCTGCGGGTGCGCTCGTAGCTGACCGTGTTGTCCTCGATGATGTCGAGGTACGCGCCGATCGGCAGCCGCAGCCGCTCCACCTCGCTGTCGTGGTGCAGGTACCACGGCACGTATTCGGAGGAGTGCTCGCTGGTCTCGGTGGGGTAGTGGCCGAGCCTGCGGTACATGTCCACGCGGACGCGGCGCGGCAGTTCGCGGTCCTTCTCGATGGCGGCGTCCAGGAGCGGGTGCAGATCCCGGCCGTCGCGCTCGAAGCGCAGCACCCACGCCTGGTGGTTCATCCCGGCGGCCAGGTACGACACCTCGGAGAAGTCCACGCCGACCAGCTCGGCCAGGTCGTGCATCGTCCAGTACACCGAGTGGCACAGGCCCACCGCCTTCAGCCGGGGGGCGATCCGGTGCAGATAGAGGAGGTTCATCGCCATCGGGTTGGTGTAGTTCAGCAGCCAGGCGTCCGGGCAGAGTTCGGCCATGTCCTCGGCGATCGACCGCAGCACCGGGAAGGTGCGCAGGGCCCGGAAGATGCCGCCGACGCCGAGCGTGTCCCCGATGGTCTGGCGCAGCCCGTAGCGGGCGGGGACGGCGAAGTCGGTGCGGGTCGCCGCGTTCATGCCGACCTGGACGGTGTTGATGACGAAGTGCGCGCCGTCGAGCGCGCCGCGCCGGTCGGGGTGCGCGGTGATGACGGGCGCGACCTTCAGCGCCCCCGCGATGTGCCGGGCCGCCGCCTCGCTGGTCGCCAGCCGCTCGGGGTCGATGTCGTGCAGCGCGATCCGCAGCCGGGTGAACTCGGGGAAGGCGAACAGGTCGGCCAGCAGCCCCTGGGTGAACACCACGCTGCCCGCGCCCATGAAGGCGATCTTCACTTCGGCCGGTTCGGCCATCTCGGTGACTCCAGTCGTCTCGGTCGTCGTCTCGGTCGTCGTCTCGGTCATGCGGAAACTCCGGTAACTCTCGTGACTCCGGTGACTCCCGTGCTCGGAACGCGGGCGACGGCCTCGTCCCAGGTGGGCTGGGCCGCGGTGCCGCCGCGGCCGCGGGTGGACAGCGAGCCGCAGGCCGCTGCGACGGCCAGCGCGTCCGCGAGGCCGAGCCCGCGCAGTACGGCGGCGACGAATCCGGCGTCGAAGCTGTCCCCGGCCCCGACCGTGTCGAGCGGCTCGACGGGCAGGGCGGGAGCCGTGGTGACCCGCGCCCCGTCGTGCGCGAGCGCCCCCTCGGCGCCGTTCTTGACCACGACGAGCGGGCCGCGCCGGGCCAGTGCGGCCGCCGCCTCGGCCACGCCCTTGGCGACCCCGGTCATGGCGCGCGCCTCGGCCGCGTTGGGCAGCACCTGGTCCGTCACCTTCAGGACCGGGTCGAGCAGTTCCGGGTCCCAGCGGCCGGACGGGTCGTCGTTGGTGTCGAGGGAGGTGGTCGCGCCGAGCTCGCGCGCCCGCGCGAACATCTCGGCGAGCGCCCCGGCGAGCCGCGGCATCAGGAAGAACGAGGCCGCGTGGACGTGCCGGGTCCCGGCGAGCAGCGCCTCGGGGACGTCCCCGGGCCCGGTCGCGGTCAGACATCCCGGCGCGGTGAGGATCGCCCGGTCGGCGCCCCGGGTGAGGACGGCGGTGAGCGGGGTGGCCCGTTCGGGGTCGGTGGTCAGGGCCGAGGTGTCGACTCCGCGTGCGGCCAGGGCCGTACGGACGAAGGCGCCCGCCGGGTCGTCGCCGACGCGGCCCGCGAACGCCACGCGCAGCCCGAGCCGGGCCGCGCCGCACGCCATGATCGCGGCGGAGCCGCCGAGAACGAGGTCGGCCCGCTCGACGAGCTGTTCGCGCTGGCCGTACGCGAGGTCGCGCGGCACCGGGCCGAGGACCACGTCCGGGTTGGCGTCGCCCACGACGAGGAGGTCGAAGGGGCGCGCGGAAGGCGGAGGCGCCGGTGGTGGGGGCGCGGGTGGTGAAGGCATGGCAAAGGGCTTTCCGGTCCGGGGGAGTCGAGTGACGGGGTGCGAGGGGAGCGGCGGCTCCGGGTGGCGTCGGCCGGGCGGAGGCCCGGCCCGCGTCAGCCCTTCAGCCCGCTCGACGTCAACGACTGGATGAAGGTCCGCTGGGCGAAGAGGAAGGCGAGCAGCACCGGCAGCACCGTGATGACGTTGCCCGCCATCACCGCCGCCCACTGGGTGTGGTGCTGCCCCTGGAAGGTGGTCAGCCCCAGCTGGAGGGTGTACTGGGTGTCGTGGTTGATGGCGATCAGTGGCCAGGACAGGTCGTTCCAGGTGGCGAGGAAGGTCAGTACCGCGACCGTGGCGAGCGCGGGCCGGGCCAGCGGCGCCACGATCGAGAAGAGCACCCGCAGCCGTGAGCAGCCGTCGATCCAGGCGGCCTCCTCCATCTCCCTGGGCAGCCCGAGGAAGAACTGCCGGAAGAGGAAGACCGCGAACGGCGTGACCAGCGAGGGCACGATCAGCGCGCCCAGAGTGTCGATCAGCCCCAGCCACTTCATCACCAGGAACGTGGGGATCATCGTCAGCTGGAACGGGATCACCATCGTCGCCAGCATCAGCGCGAGCAGCGCCCGCGAACCCCGGAACCGCATCCGGGCGAACGCGTAGCCGCCGAGCGCCCCGAGCACCAGGTTCGAGCCGACGGCGACGACCGAGACGATGCACGAGTTGGCGAACCAGCGCGGGAACATCGCGTTGCCCAGCACATAGCGGTACCCGCCGAAGTCGATCCCCTGGGGCCACAGCGCCGGCGGGAACCGGTTGATCTCGGCGTTGGTCATGAACGAGCTGAGCACCAGCCACACCAGCGGCAGCGCGAAGCAGAGCGAGAGCGGCGCGAGCAGCAAGTGCCAGGCGCTGAACGGCAGTCGGCGTCGCCGGGTGGTGCGCGCCGCCGGGGCGGCGGCGGGTGCGGCGCCCTCGGTGGCCATGGTGGAGGCGGTCATCGGGCCACTCCTTCCGCGCGCCGCAGTCCGGGTGCGGCACCGGTGGTGCGCTCCCGGTGGCGGCGGTAGAGGGTCACGGCTGTGCCAGCGAGGAGCAGGGCGACGGCGAGTACGTAGGCGGCGGCGGCGCCGTAGCCCGCGGTGAAGGTGCGGAACGCCTGCTGCCAGACGAAGTACACGATGACCGTGGTCGACTCCAGCGGGCCGCCCTTGGTCGTCACGTACACCAGGTCGAACACCTGGAGCGCGGTGATCAGCTGCCACAGCACCAGGAACGCGGTGACCGGGGCGAGCGTCGGCAGCGTGACATACCGCAGGACCTGCGCCCGGCTCGCCCCGTCCAGGCGTGCCGACTCGACGAGTTCGGCGGGTACGTCCTGGAGCGCGGCGAGGAAGACGACGACGCAGAAGCCGATCCCGCTCCACAGCGAGATCGCCAGCAGGACGTACAGCGACTGGCC
Organism: Streptomyces sp. NPDC059994; assembly: GCF_042737755.1. NCBI lineage: Bacteria > Bacillati > Actinomycetota > Actinomycetes > Kitasatosporales > Streptomycetaceae > Streptomyces > Streptomyces sp. NPDC059994. The sequence goes on along the minus strand of NZ_JBHWUR010000036.1, from coordinate 10,210 downwards.
GGGGTCGGTCAGGAAGCCCTGCGGTGAGACGCCCAGCTTGTGCAGGATCGAGTTGGCCGCGCCGAACTGCGGGTCGAAGATGAAGGAGAACAGCACGCCCTGCGCGGCGGCCGAGACGACGAACGGTATGAAGACGAGGGTGCGGTAGACGCCGACGAACCGGATCCGCCGGTTCAGCGCGAGGGCCAGCGCGAGCCCGCCGGCCAGGCTCAGCGGCACGTACAGGCCCGCGTACGTCAGGGTGTTCTCGACGGCCTTGCGGAAGCCGGGGTCCTTCGACAGGGCCCGGTAGTTGTCGAGGCCGACCCAGCGGCCGGGGGTGACCAGGTCGTCGGCGCGGAACGACAGCAGCAGCGACCAGATGACCGGCACCACGCTCAGCCCCAGGATGACCAGGACCGACGGGGTGATGAACGCCCAGGCGGTGGCCTGCTCGCCGCGTGCCCGCCTGCGCCGGGCGCGGCGCCGTTCGACGGGCTCCCGGTCGTCTGGCGCCAGGGTGAGCGGGCGGGGTGCGCCCGTACGGGATCCTCGGTCCACGACGACCCTCCTCATCGGGGAATCAGCAGGGCGGCGTCCGCCTTGTCGGCGCACCGGCGCACCGCCTTGGCGGGGGAGGCGCGGCCGAGCAGCACGGACACCACGGCCTCACCGGTGGCCTGCGAGATCTGCGGATAGGCGGGGTGGATGGGCCGCACCCGGGCGGTCTCCAGGGCCTTGGTGAACACCGGGAGGCCGACGGTGTCGGCGGAGTGCCGCTGCCAGGCGCTCTCGGCCTCGGTCCGTCTGCTCAGCGGCAGACTGCCGCCCCCTATGTCCCACCGCACGTCCTGCGCGGGAGTGATCAGCCAGCGGACGAACTCCACGGCCGCCCGGGCACGCGCCTTGCCGTTGTCGAAGAGGGTCCAGGTGTCGGGCCCGGAGATGGTCAGCGGCTTTCCGCTGTAGGTGGGCATCGGCACCACGTCGTACGGCAGCTTGGACTCCACGATGTTGGGCAGCTGCCACGGCCCGGTGATCACCATGCCCATCCGGCCGGAGGTGAACACCTGGTACATCTGCTCGCTGCCGGGCTTGGGGTCGATGTAGACGCTCTTGTCGGCGACCAGTTGGGCGACGGTCTCCAGGGCCCGCCGTCCGGCGTCGGCGAAGCCGATGCTCCTGCCGTCGGGGCCGATCACATCGCCGCCGAGGTCCCACACCATCGGCCACAGCCGCCACACGGTGTCCTCGTCGCCCGCGCCGGGCCAGCCGGTGCCGAAGACGCCGTGTCCGGCGTCGGTGAGTTTCCTGGCGGTGGCCACGAACTCGGGCCAGGTCCAGCCGGGTCCGGGCAGCGGGATTCCGGCGCGCCGGAAGAGTGTGGTGTTGCAGGCGACGGCCAGCGAGTCGAGCAGCGAGGGTGCGGCCCGTACCTTGCCGTGCAGGGTGACGGCCTCCCTGACGGAGGGCCAGAAGTCGTTCCACGGCGGCGAGCCGTCGTGCAGCGCGCCGGTCAGATCGACGACTTTCGGGCTGCGGGCGATGCTCGCGAGGTCCGAGCCGAAGATGTACGCGATGTCGGGATAGGCACCGGCCGCCAGCGCGGCCGTCACCTTCTGGAGCATCGCGTCCGCGACCACGCCGCCGCCGCTCGCGTTCACCCGGACGCGGGACTGCGAGCGGTTGAAGTCGGCGGCCAGCCCTTCGATCGCCTTGGCACCGATCTCGTTCTGGCCGTGCCACATCTCGATGTTGACGCGGCCGTCGGCGCCGACGCCGTCGGAGGTGGTCGAGGCGCAGGCGTCGAGCAGGGGAAGGGTCGCGGCCCCGGCGACGACGCCGGCCCCGGTGCGCAGGACCCGGCGGCGCGGGAGGCCCGGGGCGGGGTGGGGCTTGCTGGTGCGGTCATGACCGGCGGGCATGGTCGTCCATCCCTTCGCGGATGCGCCCCGCCTCGGACGCGGGACACACGTCCTGGCGACTCGGGCCGGACTCCGGATCGGGTCGGGATCCGCTACCGGCTGGGCGCACCTCTCGAAGCGCCGGGCCGCGTGGGCCCTGCACTGGCTGGATGAAAGCGCCTCGGGGGTCACGCGTCAAGTACCCGAGAGCGGTGCCGCTCCGCGTGCCGTCCGTCACCACACGTCACTCCACGGCACAATGGTGCGCTTCCGGCCCGGGTGGTGATCTTTCGGCCCAATTGCGCGGAGGAGATCTCCAAGTGTCGCCTCCACCACTGGATGTGAGGGTCCATCACCTCGGTCGTCCGCGTTGGCCGTCCCCCTGGCCATCACCTTTCAGGAGGTTCATCGGTGAATCCGTTCCGCAGGCTGCGTGTCCTCATGGGCATCGGCGCGTCCACCGCCGCGCTCGCCGCGACCGGGCTGATCGGCGCCCCCCCCGGCGCAGGCGGCCGCGCCCGCCGAGGGCACGGCCGCGAGCGCCAGGACCGCGTCGCAGCCGGTCGCTCCGGCGGCCTGCTCGGGCACGTACGAGGGCGACGAGCGCCTCGGCCCGCAGTACCTGCCGAAGCCCTGGCAGGACCCGGTCGGCCCGCTGCTCTTCGGCTACCACCGCACCGGCCGCCTCAGCCCGACGGCGTTCCTCGCCACCTACTGGGACACCACGGCGGGCAGTTGGAAGTACCCGCCCAACGACGGCTTCGCCAACGGCCCCGACGGCATCCTCGACAAGCGGGCGGTACGGCTGCACGTGGGTGAGGACCTGGACCGCTTCGGCTCCGAGTACGGCGCGTTCCTCGCCCCGGCCGGGGCGGGCTACGGCCGCCGGGCGCTGCCGCCGCAGAGCCTGATCACGCGTGAGGCGGCTTACCCGTGTGCGTACCACGCGTACGGGGTGACCAAGAGCTTCACCGTCTGGGAGGGCCGGATCGCGCCCTGGTTCGAGCAGCGTGGCGGCGGCGAACAGGTGAAGCTGGATCCGATGTTCGTCGACCCGGGCGAGGGCCAGAAGCTCAATGTGAAGTGGCTCCTTGACCACGGGTATCTGAAGGCGGAGACGAATGTGGGGGCGGAGAGGAGCGCGCTGGCGGGGGTGGCGACCGGCTGAGCGCGGGTTCCGGTTCCGGTTCCGGTTCTGGTCCGCTTCCCGCTAGGGGGCGGTGAACACCAGCTCCGACCACCGCACGCCGGGGCGGCCGTGCAGATCGGCGCGGCTGCCCCGGTGGGCGGCTCGCAGCCCCGCCGCCTCGGAAAGCGCGAGGGTCTCGGCCTCCGGCACGTCGAACATGCGCCGCCCGGACGGCACCGGGCCGCTGCGTACGGTCATCGCCAGCGTGCCGCCGGGAGCGAGCAGCGCGGCGACGGCCCGCATGCCCCGGGCGCGCTCGGCGGCGTCCAGGTGCATCCACACCGCCGTGAGCAGGATCAGGTCGAACCGCTCGCCGAGCCCGGTGAGCACCGGCACGTCCGGCAGCGCGTCGTCGAGCCAGGTCAGAGCGGGTTCCGGATGCAACCGCTCGCCGTGGAGGCGGAGTTCGGCGGTCGGCTCGACGGCCGTGACCGTGTGGCCGAGGCGGGCCAGTGCGGCCGCGTCCCGCCCGGTCCCGGCGCCGAGGTCCAGGGCCCGTACGGGCGAGGCCGGATAGAGGTGCAGCAGACCGCCGTGGACCTCCTCGAAGGTCACGCTCTCGTACTGCTCGGCCAGCGCGTCGGCGTCAGCGCCGTACCCCTGCGTCCCCGCGACGGTGTCGTTCACACGGTCAGGCTAAACGATCAGCAGCCCGGCATTACCAGCGAGGTAATCGCCAACGGGCCCCGCTCCCCGCACCATTGATCACACAACGCACCGCCGCGCGAGGCGGTCACCCACGGGGAAGGACCCAGCGCCATGCCGTACTTCGAGACCGGCACCGACGGCACCCGCCTCCACTACGTCGACTACGGGCCGCGCGAGGGCCGGACGATCGTCTTCGTCAACAGCTCCTACTTCGGTACGGAGATGTGGGAGTTCCAGATGCTCACGCTGGCCGCCGAGGGCTACCGGTGCGTCGGGCTCGACCGGCGCGGGCACGGGCGGTCCGACGACGTGTGGGACGGGTTCGACCTCGACACCCTGGCCGGGGACGTCGGCGCGCTCCTCGACCATCTCGACCTCACCGACATCACCCTGGTCGGACACTCGATCGGCACCGCCGAGGTCGTCCGCTACCTCACCCTGCACGGCAGCGGGCGGGTGGCTCGGGTCGCCCTGGTGGCCGGGATGGCACCCGGCCCGGCCCGCTCTGCCGACCACCCCGAGGGCGTGGACCCCGCCCTCATCGCCGCCGGGAACGCGGTCTTCCGCAAGGACCGCCCGGGCTTCTTCGCCGACGGCGCCGCCGCGTTCTTCGCCCTGGACCGCCCCGGCAACGACGTCTCGCCCGCCCACGTCCAGTACTGGGAGAACCGCTGCGCCGGCGCCACGGCCCGCGCCGCCAACGCCCTCGGCGACCTCGTCGTGACCCTGAACGTCGCCCCCGAACTCGCCAAGATCGACGTCCCGGTCCTGGTCATCCATGGCACGCACGACGCGTCCGCGCCGATCGCGCTGACGGGGGAGCGGGCCGCCCGCCTGATCCCGGGCAGCACCTACCACGTGTACGAGAACGCCGGTCACGGCCTGTTCGTCACCCACGCGGACCGGCTCACGGCGGACCTGCGGGAGCTCACGGGCCGCTGACTGCGCCATGGGATGAGCCCGGCCGGCCGACGAAGAGCTCCGCCGGCGCTCAGCCCCCGCCGATGCCCAGCGCCCCCCGCACCTCCCGGAAGAGCCGCTTGTCCAGCCCGTTCACGCTCATCCGATTCTTCGTCACGGCGAAGGAGAAGCGGTGGGCCGGGTCGGCGGAGGCGGCGCTGCCGCCTGAGCCGTTTGTGCCGAAGCCGCCGTCGGGGGAGCGCACCACCGAGCCCGCGCCGCCCAGCATGAAGCCGTAGCCCTTCAACAACGGGAAGCCCAGGGAGCGGTCCTCGCCGCTCGTCCTCGGGGTCGTCGCCTCCTTCAGGGTGGCTTGCGACATCAGGCGTACGCCGTCCAGCTCGCCGCAGGCCAGCGCCGCGTACACCCGGGCCGCCGCCCGGGCCGTCATCGTCCCGTTGGCCGGGAGCGCCGCCCGGCGGAAGCCGGCGCGGTTGGCCAGCGCGGCCACCGGCAGCACCGGGCGGGGGGCGAAGGTGAAGAAGGGGGAGTCCGACGGCATACGGTCCAAGTACGCCGACCAGCCGCCGTCGTAGCACGTGGCCACCCGGTCCACCAAGTGGTCAGGGACCGAGAACAGCAGCGAGTCCGCCACCCCCAGCGGCGCCGCCAGCTCCTCCCGCAGCAGCTCGTCGCAGGTACGGCCGGTGGCCCGGCGCAGGGCCTCCGCCAGCAGTACGCCGTACGTCCAGCCGTGGTAGCCGCTCGCCGTGCCCGGCTCCCACAGCGGCGCCTGCCCGGCCAGCCAGTCCCCGACCGCCGCCACGTCGAACAGTTCCTCCGGGGTCACGTCGGGGGGCAGCTGCGGCAGCCCAGCCGAGTGCGACAGGACGTGGCCCAGGGTGATCCCCGATTTGCCCCGCGCCCCGAACTCCGGCCAGTGCTCGGCGATCGGGGTGTCGTAGCCCACCCTCCCCCGGTCCACCAGGACCGCCACCAGCGCCGCCGCGACTCCCTTCCCCGTCGACCACGACGGCACCAGCGTCTCCGCCTCCATCGGACGGCCGCCCTCCACATCGGCCAGGCCCGCCCACGCGTCCACGACGAGCTCGCCGTCGAGATAGGCCGCCACCTGGACGCCGGTCTCCTCGCCGGACGCCGTCACCTCGTCCAGGATCTCCTCGGCCCGGCTCTGGGCGGCATTACGCGGTCGTGCCTCGGTCATCCCACTGCTCCCCACTCGCGCGGATGGCCGCCCGCCGCGCAGGGCGACGGACGGCCACCACATTCGTACCCGCAGGCTACATAGCTACATACGTCCGAACTCCGCTCCCGTGGTCACCTGGAACGGCAGCCACGTCGAAGTCGCCGTCCCCGGCAGGCTGTTCTGCGTGCGCAGCGTCGTCAGCTCGTCCGCCGACAGCGCCTTGCGGGTGATCCGGAACTCGTCCAGCGAGCCGGTCAACGGATTGGTTCCGTCCGGCTTCGCGCCCAGGCGGAAACCGTCCACGGCGTACGTGTCACCCGTGGTCACCGAGCCCGCCGGGGCCGCCGCGCTGCCCAGCGTCACCCCGTCGACGATCAGCCGGAGCTGTCCGTCCGCCCGTTGCAGGGCCACGTGGTGCCAGGCACCGTCGCCGAAACCGGCCTCGCCCGAGCCGTCCACCGCCGCCACCACCGTGGTCGCCGTGTCCGTCTCGAACGCGGCGTACAGCCGGTCCTGCGCGGGCTGCGCCCGCAGCCAGATCTGCCGCTCCGAGGCGCCCGTCCCGTACGCCCACACCAGCACCTGGTCCGGACTGGCTGTGGTGGCCGAGTACTTGAGCCAGGTGCTGACGGTGAAGTCGGCCGAGCCGAGCGCGGTGGCCGCGCCGTACGGCAGGTCGACGGCGTCGTTCGACCCGTCGAAGGCAAGCGCGTTGCCGAACCGGCCGGGCACGGTCGCCGCGCCGCCGCGCACGAAACCGTGGCCGCAGTGGACCGTCGAGTCCGGGGTCGCCGGACCCGCCGCGGGGCGCACCACGTCCTTCGCGCCCGTGTACTGGTTCTCGAACGACCACCAAAGCGCCGGAAGATCGGCCGGGTAGGAACCGGAAGAGCCCGCCGTGGAACCAGCGACCGTCGAGATCTCCGCCGTCGTCAGCGCCCGGTGGTAGATCCTGAACTCGTCCACGTCACCGTCGAACACACTCGTGTCGTCGAGCTTCGAGCCGACCCGCACCCCCTGCTGGCCGCTGCCCTGCGCGGGCGTCAGCGAGCCGGTCGGACCGCTCACCGTGACCGGGGTACGGGCGTCCACGCCGAGCGAGACCTTGTCGGCCGACCGGGTCAGCGTCATCAGATGCCATGCCCCGTCCCCGAACGACCTCGTCGACGTGGCGTCCGGCAGCGCGACGGCCGCCGTACCCGTGTCCGTCTGCACCCAGGCGTAGAGCCGGTCCTGCGACGGCTGGGCGCGCACCCACAGCTGCGGGCTGCTGCTCCCCGTCCCGTACGCCCACACCAGCGCCTGGTCCGGCGTGGTGGAGCCCGCCGCGTACCGGAACCAGATCGATGTCACCGCGATCGGCGCAGGTGGGAGACTTGCGCCCCTCCGCGAACGCGAGCAGGCTGCCCGCCTTCGTCTTCACCAGGGCCGGAATGCGATAGCAGCCGTAACCGCCCACACCGGAGCGGAACAGCACCTGCTCTGCGCCGACGAGAGCGCGCGTGGACGCCAGCGGGCCGCTCGCGTACGACGAGGGCGCGGCGAGAAGGAGGGAGACCGCCGCGAAGGCGAGGGCGAGCAGCCCTGCGAGGGCCCTGGCGGACCACGGTCTGCACCGTGGGAAGGAAGCGCCACCTGGTGCCGGTGAGTTGTACGGGGTGAACGACATGGAGATCATGGTGGTGATCGTCCCGTAGGGGATTCGACCAACACCTGGTGACCAGCTGTTGAACGCCGTGTGAAGGTCTGTTCACTCCCGGGCGAGAGCCGCCCGGAACCGGAGGTGTCCGGTCCGGACAGCCTCGCGTACGACCGTTTCAGTCTCCTGTACGACCGCTTCTGCGCGTAACGGTCTACGTATGCGGCCGGTGGCCCCTCTCCTGGCGCGGGAACGACTGGTCGGCGCCGGGCAGCGTCGGCTTCGGCAGCGTCGCCACCTCCTTCTTCGCCTCCTCCAGCTGCTCCGCCGTGTTCTGCGGCAGCCGCGGCGGGCGCGGCCGGGCCTGGGCGAAGCGGAACGCCGACGTGAGGTCGCCGAAGGTGCGGCGCCGCCACTGGCTGATGTTGGGCTCCTCGACCCCGGTGAACTCCTCCAGGAACTGGAGCGCCGAGGTGTGGTCGAACGCCTCGCTCGACACCCAGCCGCCCACCGTCCGGACGCCCAGCACGCGCACCTACCGGCCGGGCCGGGAGGTGCGCCGAGGGCGGGTGGGAGGGGGCGGAGGCCTCAGGCCCGGGCCGCCGCCAGCAGCGCGGCCGCCGCTTCGCGGGCCTGGAGCGCGGGGTCCGGGCTGTGGAAGATGCCGGCGGTCACCATCGCGCCCTCGGCGAGGAGCGTCAGATGGTCGGCGAGACGCTCGGGCAGCCCCGCGTCCGCGACGAGCGAGCCAATGTAGTCCCGCAACGCGCTCTTGTGGGCGCGTGCCTGGGCGGCGACTCGGGCCGAGGAGGCACCGAGTTCGCCGTACGCGTTGATCCACGCGCAACCGCGGAAGCCGGGCTCGCCGAACCAGCCGCGCAGATGGTCGAAGACCGCCAGGATCCGCTCCTCGGGCTCCGCGCGCTGCTCGACGTACTCCGCCAGGCGCCCGCGCCACACCGTGTCCCGGCGCTCCAGATACGCCTCCACCAGCTGGTCCTTGGCGGGGAAGAGGGCATAGAGGCGCCTGAGCGAGACACCGGAGGCGCTGCGGATCTCGTCCATGCCGACGCTCTGGATGCCCCGCCCGTAGAACAGGGTCCCGGCGGCGTCGAGCACCCGCTCCCGTGCGACTGCGCTGTCCATGACCTCATCACTCCTTGAACTGAGAACGTTCGTTCTCTAGAGTAGCGGCACAACGGGGAGAACGGTCGTTCTCTCTCGTTCCCGCTGCCCGTTCGCGCTCGCGCCGTTCGACCGGAGGTCCTCGCCATGACCGCTCGCCCGCCCCTGCCCCCCTTCGACCTGCATACCGCCCGGCAGAAGGTCCAGGCCGCCGAGGACGCCTGGAACACCCGTGACCCCGAGAAGGTCTCGCTCGCGTACACCGAGGACTCCCGCTGGCGCAATCGGGACACCTTCGTCACCGGGCGGGCCGGGATCGTCGAGCTGCTCACCGCCAAGTGGGAGCGCGAGCTCGACTACGCGCTGCGCAAGGAGCTGTGGGCGTTCGACGGCAACCGCATCGCGGTGCGTTTCCAGTACGAGAGCCGGGACGCGGCGGGGCAGTGGTGGCGCAGTTACGGAAACGAGCTCTGGGAGTTCGACGAGAACGGTCTGATGGACCGCCGTGAAGCGAGCATCAACGATGTGCCGATCGATGAATCGGAACGTCGGATCTTCGGAACACGCCCCGATTCCGAGCGGGGCGTTGCCTTTCCGCTCCGCTGACAGACGAATTTTGGAGTGATCGGCTCGTCGGTCCCGTTCTTCCGGGCGGCACCTGTCCGTCAAGAGATCCGAGACCCCAGAGGGATGGAAGTACCTGTGAACGTCACCAAGCGGGCCGGCCTCGCGGCCATGATGACGTACATGGCCACGGCGGCGGCGGTCACGCCCGCCGCGGCCGGGTCGTCCGTACCCGTCGCGGTCCCGCTGGAAGGTCTGGAGGCGACGCTGCCGTTCGAACCCCCCACGGTGAGCACTGGCGTACCCATCCCGGTGCCGGGTTCCCCGGGCGGGCCGCGCCACGTCGTCGGCTCGCTGATGCCGTCGCCGCTCATGCCGGCCCTGCCGGTCACCTCGGAGCTGCCGTCGACGCTGGTCAAGGCGCCGCTGACGGATCCGCTCACCGACGACAAGCTCGGCTCGGCGGCCCTGACCACGCCGTCCTCCCCGCTGCGCGCGGAGGGCCCGGGGGCGATCCTTGACGCGCCGCTCACCCCGCCGCAGGCCGAGCTGTTCGGGCTGCCCGCGCTCGACGAGCCCCAGGCCGGGCTGCTCGCCCCGCGCTGCGCGGAGCGCCCACCGCCAACCTCGGCCTCCGGTAGGGCCTTCCGCGCCCAGGTGCTCCCATCCACCTCTCAGGAGTCGCTAGCGCAGCACGCGTTCATCTGTCAAGGGCACTAGAAATACACCGGCTTGGGCTCGTAGCGTGCTGAACAGCCCCCACTGTTGCACGAAGGAGCTCTTCCGTGGACCACTCCCGCCTTGTCGAGGTCAGTGAATACGTCAACCGCAACGCCCCTCACCTCGCATTCGAGAAGTCGTCATTCAGCGACCTCGACCACTCCAAGGATTGCGTCGGATTCGCCGTGGACGGTGAGCGGATCGCCGTGACGCATACGAAGGACGCCGACGCACCGGTGCTCCGGTACACCCGGTCCGAGATCGCCGCCATGGTCCGCGCGGCGAAAGCGGGACAGCTGGACAAGTTCTGCTGAGCCCGTTCCTTCCTCCCCAGC